>DATGXP010000475.1:0-3036 GCA_035298845.1 Chitinophagales bacterium | reverse complement strand
CACCACCCCGTCCCGCTGAAGCGGGCCACCCCTCCTTATTAAGGAGGGGAGCTAACAGCCAACAGCCGGGGTAGCCGGTTTATTTATTGAATAGTGATGGTTACTTCTTCCTTGTTGCTTAGTGCAGCGAATACTTTTTTCTCGAGGGCTTCGAGGGCTTTTTTGCTGTTGCCTATAAAGTCGGCAGCGGTGGTTTGGCCGGGCAGGAGGCAGCCTTGTGTGTCGGCCTCGGTGTTGCCGGTGTGGATGAAGATGCCACTGTAGCCCGGTACGTTTTGTAGCTGCAGGTAGTAGTCGTTGCGGCGGGGCCAATACACTTTTAGCACCGGGTAGGTACCGGTGGGTATGCAGGTAGCGCCTTTTACTTTTATAGCGCTTATCTGTGCGGGTTTCATGCCGCTGTGCAGGCCGCGGTCGGTGTCTTCCAGTATGTAGCATTCAAATTTTCCGTTGATGCTGAGGCGGCCGATGGTGGTGATGCCGGTGCGGGTTTTTCGTTCAAGTAGTAGCTGCATAGTATTGAGTAGTTAGTAGTGAGTAATGAGAGAAAGGCAAATACAGAAATGCACTTACCACAGGGGCACGGAATACATAGAGAAACACAGAGCGTATGTAACAGCCAGCAGCCGGATACAGCACCACCCCGTCCCGCTGAAGCGGGCCACCCCTCCTTATTAAGGAGGGGAGTTGAGCAGCCAGCAGCCGAATACATCCCCCACCTTGCCTCTCGCGAGGCATGCTCGCGACTTTCAGCCCTAGGGGAGGGATAATACAAACAGCCGGCGCCGGTTACCAGTTTAGTAGCTGTTTTTACGCTCCGGTGTTTTACCGGTGCGGGGTTCGGAGTGGGTGGCTTTGGTGCGTAGGCGGGCCTGGTACATAGCGCCGTGGAGGGCATCCATGTAGTCGTCGGGGCTTTTGCTGCCTTGCTCAAATGCCAGCTGGTGTTCTATCGCGCGTATCATATCGGGGTCATTCTTCTCCGCTATGTTATGGTACACTAACTTGCGCTCGTAGAAAGGCGACATACCCTCTATGCGGCCAAACTTTTCGCCCTTAGCGTGGTAGTCGGGCCGTATGTTGAGGGAATAACCACGTATGCGCCCCTCGGTATAAAACTCCTCCAGGTGCAAATCCTGGTTGGCGTTGGCTTCTATCCAGTAATCGCAGTTTACCGGTTTGTCCATTTCAAACTTAAAGGGCTTATGCAGCCGGTAGTATTCCATCGACTCGTACAAATCATACATGTACCTCACCATAGTGCTTATACTGCATTGCTGCAAAAACACTTTGATGATGTGCCAGTGGTCGCCGGTTTTGCCTACCAGCACTACCGCTTTGTAATCGCTGGTGGTGGTGGCTTTCCAGCTAGGGTCGGCATAGGCTACCAGTGTTTCATACTGGTCTAGCGGCAGCATTTGCTTATACAGTATCCAATCGTTTTTAAACACGCCGCCCTCTACCACCGGTTGGTTCATATACTCGCGCAGCCAGCTGCGGTGGCTTTTGTCATCGCGCATCAGCTGCCAGTATTCGCGTGTGTACTTTTCGGGCCAGCTAGGGTCACCGGTATCGTCTACTGCGTTTACGCGCAGCTGGTGCCAGGCATTTTTATACTGGTAAAAAAACGCATTAGCTGCTTTTACATCTGTAAATAAACCTGTACTGCTAAACGCCGGGTTGTAGCCAAACTCGGCCGTAAGGCTTTGCACCGGTACCGGTGCAGCACCTTGTAGTTTCTCGTTTACCAGGCTGCCCATTACACTGTTTACAAAGGGCATGTTATTCACCACTATAAAACGCTGGCTGTTGTTATCAAAGCAGCCCATCAGGTCATCCATCGCCCAATCGGTAGCACTGCGCACACGTGCTGCGTTGTTGCTCAGCTCCCGCGTATCTATATCATCTACCACAATATAGGTAGGGCGGTGGCCGGCATTGCGCAGGCCGCGCGGGCTTTGGCCCAGGCCTAATGCATGAAAGCTGCAACCATCTTTACTGGTAAACTGCCCGTCTTTCCAGTGGCCGTGGCTATACTGCTCGCCATAGTCGGCTATGTAGCGGCGGTTGCTTAGCAGCTGTGCCTGTATATCGGCCAGCAGTATGCAGGCCTTCTCATGGTTTTGCCCTACCAGTACCATGCAGTGCAGGTCGTTGTGCGCTTTTAAAAAAAGCGGGTAACCCATATCGGCATGTACCGATTTGGCGCAACCACGGAACCACGTAAGTATAAACCGGATGAACCGGTGCTGCAGCAGCATGTGCGCCACCCATACCTGGAACCACGCGCAAGGCGAGGTAGCATACATAGGGAAATAATATTCAAAGAACGCTCCGTAGTTACCCATCAGGCGTTTTATGCGTGCGGCTTTAGCCTCTGGTGTTTCACTGATGTCTACCGGTGTAAGCGCGCTAATTTCGCGCATGCGGGCGTTAAATCTTCTTTGGGTTAGTTTGACGGACATATTGAGTTTTGCTCTAGAGTGGTAATATTCTCCACCACCCCGTCCCGCTGAAGCGGGCCACCCCTCCTTATTAAGGAGGGGAGCTAACAGCCAACAGCCGGGTTAGCAGTTTTTATCAGGGTTTCATTTTATCGTTTACATACTCCTCTACCAGCGTAGCCATTTGTTTGGCAAGGTCGGGTTGGGTTTGGGCCAGCCAGTTCATAAACTCAAAAAGCACTTCCATAGCTACCTGCGGTGATGTGCTTTGTTGTGCATCTTTAATACACTTGATGAGTTTACTAATAGCGTTAGTGGCTGCCAGTGTGAGAGGTGTGCGCTTACCATCCACATCTACGCTGCTATTAAAAATTAAATCAATCTCTTCGCTAAGCCGTGTAACCAATGCCGAGGGTGAAACGCTGTGGGCTATGCGCTCTTCATCCCACTTGCCGGCCAGGCGCCAGGCATTAATGGTGTCTACTGTTTTGCAACAGTGGTAAGCAATTTGTTCGATAGATAAGCTGCTATTGATAAACAGCAGCCTTGCCAGCTTGTACGATGGTCCGCCGAATGGCGGGTCGGGGGGTAG
>DATGXP010000474.1:0-4814 GCA_035298845.1 Chitinophagales bacterium | reverse complement strand
ATTGATATTATATTGAGTGAGTAGTTCTTTCCAAACCTCTATAGGCTTACCAACTTTAACTAATAAAGAAGAGCCATATTCGCTTAATTCCTGATTAAGCCGTAAAAGTTCCTGATGAATGAACTGCACCCTCAAATCGGCCTTGTTTTCAAGTTTATCGAGTATTTCTGTATCGAAAATGAATAAAGCAAGTACAGGTTTTCCCGCTTTAAGGGCATGGTAAAGCCCGGAGTTATCGTCTAGTCGCAAATCGCGGCGAAACCAAAACACATTAATTGACGTATTATCACTCATAAACCATAGTTAAACAGCCTTACGGGCTTCATTAAAAGTTATATCTTAGCAATACTAAACCAAAACAATGCAAAAACTACTTTCAACTGTAGCTATTCTATTAGCCTTCGTGGCATTTTCGTTTGCCCAGCAAACTGTAGCATCAGATTTTTATCTGATGAAAAACACCCACGATGCTGAAATTGTTTTAAAAGCAATACAGAGCGAGCTTAATCTTTCGGGAGAAACATATGCAAAGGTAAAAAGCCTGCTTACGGCCAGTGCCAAAAGCCAGGAAGAGCAATTAGCCTTATCGCCTGATGCCGAAAGAATCAACATCATTAAAACACGACAAACGGCACACATAGAGAACGCTTTACAGGGAATATTGGGAAAAGCGGTGTACAGCGATTACCTGGCAAAAAAAGCAGCTATAGATACCCAACTAAAAGATTTAAAGCTAAGTAGTAGCAATAAATAACGAATCATTCAAAAAAGCGGTGAGTTCCACCGCTTTTTTGTTTGCATAGTTCTTGCCCTGAAAACTCTTAACCCAGTGTATGCCGCGTACAGCATTGGTAAGCAAAATTTCATCGGCATTAAGCACCTCACCAACATTTACCTCCCGCTCCTCTACCTCATCTCCCAACAGTTGCATCACCACTGTGCGCATTACGCCATTTACACAGCCGCTATCCAGATGCGGGGTTACAACTCTATCGCCCTTTACAATAAATACATTGGAATGAATAGCCTCGGATATTGTTTCGGGGTTGCTCAAAATGATACATTCATCCCAGCCTTCGACTTTAGCAAACTTAGCGGCTAATATATAGGGTAGTGCGTTGGTCGTCTTCAAATCGCTTATCATGCCCACAGGCTTATAGCAGTCTTGCCGGATGCCCACTACAAGGCCGTTACCTGCCTCAAACCTCTCATTCTCCAGTTTATCCAGGCTTATCATAAAACCCAATTCATCTTCATCGGGTAAATAGCGGCCAATACCCTTGCGAAACAGCTGCAGCCTTACGCGGGCATTTTTCACTGCATCGTTTACCGATGCCAGATCCAGCAACATTTCCTGAAAACTTTCGATATGAAATCTTTTAGGCAACTGCATACCAAGCACCTCGGCGGTAAACTCCATTCGGTTCCAGTGGTAATCCAGCAAGGGTATTTTTTTATTGAACATGGCCATTGTTTCGAAAAAACTATCGCCATACCTGAATGCCCGGTTAGTAGCCGGTATCAGTTGCTCATGCTCGGAGTGTATGGTGCCATTATAATTTATATACTTCATACGTGTTGTTCGACAATAATAAGTTACCAAAAGCAGGCTGGGAATCCTTTCGCGTTAGAATATACGATACACCATCGCGTTTAATAGTTTCAATCCATTCACCTTCCAATGCATAAAAGTCTTTATCCGCTTCCTGTTGCAGGGCAAAACCATTTATGCCCATCCCCGGCCCCACACCATATATCTGCTGGATACGGTATGCCCAATCGCAAACAAAAGCTTTGTTGCGCACATTGGCCTTAAACTCTACATAGCTGGAACGCTGCGCGTAAAACTTTAATTCTGTGTTTTCAAAAGGCTGTATGAAAACTGCATCAGGCGGTGTTTCTTGTTTTATTCGTAGACAAATATCAATCATATCGTCAGACTGTTTCATTCCGAATAATTGAAAGGGTACTGAGTAAGGCAAGGATGTGCTAAAGTTTAAAACCAGTACCCAACAAGCAGCTATGGCCAATATCAATAGATACAACTCGCCTTTTAAAGTATGCCATAGGGCCGTATGTTTTTCAATTATTTCTGCGAACAACCCAAGACAGGCAACTACCCCTAAAAACTTAATCCACTGGGTAATTTTATAAAACTGAAAGTTGCCTATAAAGACATTATGCAAGCCATCTACACTTAAGGCATATACAATTATCCCCGCCAGACTTATCAATACAAAAAACAATAATTGCCTGGAGCGCAAAGCGAAAAACAGGATAGACAGTGCGCACAGGAGAAAGAAAACAATGGTTTTACCTAAAGGGAAAGCAGAGAATAAGAAATGATGTGGATGGCGAAACTGAAACAGAATGGAGAATATATCCTTTTCACAAAATGCAGAGGTTGCAACGTTCTTTTGAATGAAAACAAAAATGAGATAAACGCCCCCCGTAAAAGCATAAACAGACACAAAGCCTAGCAGCCCTTTCCATGATACTTCCCGCTTAATGGCAGCAATAAAAAGTATAACACACAATACCATCATTACATCTAAACCCTCCAGTAATTGAATAAAGGTGGCGGCTGACATAAGCACAGAGGCGGCCAAATACTTTTTATCGAGAAACAAGTTGAGCGCCCACACAACAATAGCTACCGCCAAGGCGCTTGCCTGAAAACAATCTGAGTAAAGTTCTACATTACCCAGGGTAAAATCGTTAAGTGGTATAAGGGCAATTAATATAGAGAGCCAGGCTACATACTTGTTTTTAATGAACCGGCGGGCCAGTTTTTCGAGTCCTAAAACCAACACTACAGTAGTAAGCAGATGCAGTATAAAGCAGGTAATCTCTAGCCAGTTTACAAATGGCAACAGAAGGTTTGCCATTACCGTCCGTTCGTTCGGCACAGAGGCATGCAGCCCCTGGATAAAGAAATCGTGCGGATATAAGTGCGGGTTATCTAAAAAGAGAGTATAAGGAAGTAGCTCTACCTGATCGCCGGTACCATACCGGTAACCAAAACGAAGTATTAGCAGGCTCCAGGCAAAAACAGCAAACAAAATTTGAGAAGGAGAGAAACCCAATATCCGAAAATCAGATACACTCTTCATAGTATTGTTATTTCGGACACTCCCAAAAACTATACCTCTATAGTTTTCAAATCATCGCTTATTACAAGCTTACCCAACGTTTTGGCTTTTATCTCATCCACTGTAACACCGGGGGCAATTTCTACTAAATGGAAAGCGCCATCCTTAATATCGTAAAAGCCTAAATCGGTAAGCACACGCTGAATACAATTCTTACCCGTAAGCGGTAGCGAACAAACAGGCAATAATTTAGATTCCCCTTTTGGGTTAGTCTGCATCATAGTAACAATAATGTTACGTGCACTGGCCACAAGGTCCATAGCGCCGCCCATACCCTTTATCAATTTACCTGGAATTTTCCAATTGGCAATGTCGCCATTTTGCGAAACCTCCATAGCCCCAAGCACGGTCAGGTCTATACGCTGCGAACGTATCATACCAAAACTATAAGCTGAGTCGAAAAAGGCCGTACCGGGCAAGGTTGTTATAGTTTGCTTACCGGCGTTTATCAAATCGGGATCTACCTGGTCTTCGGTGGGAAATGGGCCCATGCCCAGTAAACCGTTTTCAGATTGCAGCACCACATCCATACCCTGGGGTATGTAGTTAGCTACCAGCGTGGGGATACCAATACCCAAGTTTACGTAGTAGCCGTCTTTCAATTCCCGTGCAATTCGTTTTGCTATTTGTTCTTTAGTTAAAGCCATTTCTTGGTTATTATCAATTATCAAACAATACAGTCCAACCTATTTCCTTACAGTGCGCTGCTCTATGCGTTTCTCATATTTCTCGCCCTTAAATATCCGGTTTACAAAAATGCCGGCCGTGTGTATTTCGTTGGGGTCCAGTTCGCCTTCGGCTACAAGTTCTTCAACCTCAGCAATGGTAATTTTGCCGGCCATAGCCATCATAGGATTAAAATTGCGGGCAGTACCACGGAATATGAGGTTACCCGCTGTATCGCCTTTCCATGCTTTTACAATAGCAAAGTCAGATTCAAAAGCATGCTCCATTAAATACTCCTTACCGTTGAATACCCGGGTTTCTTTGCCTTCGGCAATTTCGGTACCCACCCCTGCCGGAGTAAAAAACGCAGGTATGCCGTAGCCGGCCATCATACAGCGTGTAGCCAGCGTACCTTGAGGAATTAACTCAACCTCCAACTCGCCGGAAAGTAACTGACGCTCGAACTCGGCATTTTCGCCCACGTAGCTGGATATCATCTTTTTTACCTGACGGGTTTTAAGCATCAGGCCGATACCAAAATCGTCTACACCTGCATTATTCGATATGCAGGTAAGGCCTTTAACGCCTTTACGAATAAGGGCGGCTATTGAGTTTTCGGGTATACCACACAAGCCAAAACCACCCAGCATGATTACCGCATTGTCGGGTATATCTTTTACTGCCTCATCGGCACTTGTAACTACTTTATTCATATTTTAAGATTACTCTGATTAATACAATTGATTACACTGACACTTCATTCCTTTAAACCGGCAATTACAAGATTACTCTGATAATACAAAAAAGCAAAAACCGAAAACAACCGGCTCATTTCTGTTTACCTGTTTCCTGTTCGCGTTTACTTAAGTCGGCCAATATCTTATCATACATTATGTCCATCAACTTAGGGTTATCCTGGTAAAACTTATAGCTACTTAAAAATTCTGCCTTTGTTACGCCGTGAATAATAAATATCTGCTCATGATACTCCTGCAC
>DATGXP010000473.1:0-1864 GCA_035298845.1 Chitinophagales bacterium | reverse complement strand
ATTTTAAGGTAGCCATCTAAAGTATCTTCTCCTCTTCTTTGGGTGGCAGGTATGTAGGCGCTTAATACTCCGTTGTAGCTTAAGGACAAATCCAGATCGCCGCCGGTAAACTTGTAGCCGCCGGGTGGTAATACCCCGTTAAGTGCCATAAGCGGGGTTTGAGAGGCGGCGGTCAGGGCAATACGCAAGGCCAGTAAATCGGTAATGGTAACTTTGGCCGATACCGGTACTCCTTCTACCTGCACAGCAGGCACATCAAATATGAGTGCCGAATTGGCGTCATCATTTTTGCGGCTGGTATCTACGTGGTTAGTAAACTGGCCCTTTAAATTAAACCCCGTAAAATTGATGCCGCTGAATTTCATGCGGGCGTTATTCAGGTTAAAATAAGCATCTACCTGTGGAGGGAAATCGGGAATAACCGGCCCGTAAACCACTACCCTTACGTCTACCGAATCGTTGAGCTCTATATCTTTAATATATCCCTGTATTAAATCGGAAAGTATGCCGCGTGCGGCCTTAAAGTCGGTTTTGGGGTTACTGAACTCCAGACTTAATATACCCGGAGGTGCGCCAAAATCAAAGAAGCCTTTGCCATCGTAAAACTGCCCATCCATTTCAAATTTAGAGGGGTGAATTATCAGGCGCTTTTTATCATTATCAATACTCATGTTGACCTCAAGGCCCGCCGTTTTATTTTTGAAGAAGGCACCCTTATCGGCTTTAAACACCATGCTGTCAATGTGCATCTCTCCGGTAAGGTGCATGATGGGGGCAAGGTCGCCGCCCGGTACTTTACCGGCCAGTTTAACCACTGTAAACGACATGTGCTGCCCGCGAATATCATCGTGCTGAATAAACTGCAGGTTGCGCACGTCTATTTCTTTTACATCGAAGCCAAGATTGGCTCCCCCTTCTGACTTATAGCGCAGTATATCGCTGTTTAAGTAGCCGTTGGTATCGCGCACCAGGAAGAAACGCCCGCCATCAAGCGATACTTTACTAAAATCGAGCTGCTTGCGGAAAAGCTGTAACAGGCTCATGCGCAGATAAATTTTATCGGCCTGAAAAATCTCCTTTTTATATACCGAATCTTTAACCGATAAGCCCTTGATGGTAAGCGCCAGGCGGGGGAAATCATTTAAAATACTTAGTTGAATTTTGCCAATGTTAAGTTCGCCTTTAATGTTTTTATCCAGTTTAGATTTCAACTGCTTTATGAGGGCCTGCTGGTTAACCTCTACATAAATAAGAAGGCCGGCTACAAAAAGAACGCTGAGCAATACAAGCGCACCAAGAACTTTTAAAAATTTACTCATTGGGTAAAGGGGTTTACGCTTCTATGCAAAGATACTACCAAGTATTATCAAAGCCATTAAAACCCGGTTACTAAGGCCTGGTGGGGAAAAATGGGGAGAGAAGCCCCAGCGGCCGTCGCCTTTAATTTATTTGTGGAAATTGTGTGCCCTCTACATCTGTTATTAAAACAACATACAGAAACATGTAGCAAGCCCTGCCAACCTATTTGTAAATACTTAACACCGGGCCTGTAGGTTCCGTTTAGGGTATATAGGGGGCTTTTCTACCTTTACACCTTCAAAAAAAATAATAATGTTTTATCGCTTTCTAATTGTGGCAGTTGTGTTAAGTGTGGTAGGTTCATGCTCTACTTCGAAAAACGGGCGTAAAGGTAAAAACGCCATGACTATAGATATGGATACGGTAGAGGTGATCGCCTCGCGCGAAAACCCTTACCGGGCTACGGCTACCAAAGATTTCGACCTGGTACATACCAAACTTGAGGTGGGCTTTAATTACCAGCTGCAGCAGCTAAATGGCAAGGCAACTATTACGCTTAAGCCTC
>DATGXP010000472.1:0-2955 GCA_035298845.1 Chitinophagales bacterium | reverse complement strand
CCTACACTCAACTAACACATAACCCACGCGTGTGTAAAATACAATAAATCAGATAAAAAGTCAAGATAACGATTTTACATCTGCTTAATAAATTTAATTTTAGACTTATTAAACATTAAAATTTTGATGAGTAGGTAAATTTAACATCTGCCGATGGCGGCGATGAAATTTTGATGCCAAAGCTGCCTTCACCCTGATTAACTATCTCGTAACCACCAAGGCCTTCAATTTGTATAGAAGATTTAGCAGTGATACGGGCATCCATAATCACAAAGGCTTCAATACCTTTATAAGCTGTAGCCTGGGCTTTAAATTCAAGTTCGCCCAGTTGTTTGCCTGTAAGCTGGCTAACTAAATTTTCAAGCCGGTTTAAGCGCGCATTCATACCCTCATCGCGCGATTTTGTTTCAGCTCGTAGCTGGCGTATAGCACCCGTATTGAAAGCAAGCATGTTTGCTCCATCGGTAAGGTATGCTCCATCTTCACCCACTATTTTTGTGTTTAGCGGCAGGGTAGATACATCCATGGCGGTTTCCATTTTACCGGTCTTGAAATTGTGCCATTTAATTGGCCGTATATTATCTATCGAATCCAGGTCGTTTATAATGTCATAATAACCGCCATAACGGGTATAGTAGTTTGTCCATAACGAAACATCAGCTACAGCTGAACGGCCGGTAACTACATCAATAGAAACATTTAATCCACTATATGTACCGGTATAATTTGTATAAAAATCAATGCGGTTATTGTTTTGTGCAATAATACGATGATGGTAATCTGCGGCACCGCTGGTGGAATGAAAATCGATATATGGTGTGCCTGTACCGTTTACACTATTATCGGCACCCAGCTCAAGACTTCCGCCATTGCTGCCGTTAAAGTTTGCATTGGTTGGCCCTATGTATAAAGTTCTCCAGGTACGGCCGCTTGTACCCAGGTCGTTGCTGTTACTGGTATAGGGTTCCACATTACCATCTACAGTAACTTTAGGGTTAAAGTAGAACGATGGCCTGTCGGTTTGAAAATGGCACCAGCCTGTGTTGGCTGGTCCAAATGCCAGATATCCATCGGGGCTGCCAACTTGTGCAGGGTAAGCACCGGAAGGGCCATAAACCTGTAACTTATAACCTGGCGAGCCTGTACCTATACCCACATAACCTCCGGCAGTAATAGTTGCAGCAAAAGCATTAGAGCCGGTATAAAAATCGAGACCCGAGCCGTTGGTTAGATAGCGGGCATTGTAGGCACTGTAAGCACCCGAGCCACCAGCGCTTATCCAGGTCATTTTAGTATTGTCGTTATTCTGAATCTGAATGGCCGGAGACCAATCATAAGGATAAGAGCCGAAACTTACCTGGGTAGTATTATCACCCAATACAGTTAAGGTGCGGTTTACAGAGCCAGAGCTGGCAGTGCCTATTATAGCACCGCCGCCCACTACATGTAATTTTGCTGTTGGGTTGGCAACACCCACACCAAGGCTACCTTCTATGCCCAGGCCGTTGGCAGGCGAACTGCTACCCGCAAAGCCGGCACCTATTGTAGTACTGCCATGTATATGCATTTTTTTACCACTTACAGCACTGCCACCCCCGCCAAACGACCACGTACCGGTTGCTCCATAAAACCAGCTATAGTCTGTGCCTCCTACGTCTGTCCATTTAATACCGCCCCAGGCATCGGTTCCTTTAAGTTCAATCTGGGCATCGTTTGTACTTTGGAACAACGAGAACGCACCACCTTGCTGTACATTCAGCTTATAACTGCCGGGGCTGGCGGTACCAATGCCTATGGAGGTGCCGTTATCGTAAATCTGCGAGTTGCCGAAGGTAGTAGCGCTTGTAAACTTTGGGATATAATCTGTTGTGCCATTTGCAGTAGTAACTGTTTTGTTCAGGTCTGCACTAATCCAGGTATAAGATTCGGCGGCAGCATCCTGATAGGCAGTGTATGTGCCTCCTAAATCTATAGTACCCGAATAATAACCACCGTTGGTAATGGTACTTAGTACCACATGGCCATATGACCATGAGCTGGTGTTGTCGCCTAGTACCACACAGTACTGGTTATCTTTAACACCAAGACGCACTTTTTTTGTAGAGTTACCTACTGTATTGCAATTGTAATTATACCATTGACTGCTCCAGTTATGTCCACCCACAAAATAGGTAGTTACTCCGGTAGAACCATATTCGTAAACATCGATTTGCATGTGCAGCATACCGTAGTTGGCTACAGTGCCCGGTAGTTTTATAATTACCGCACCCGTAGAACTACCCCCTGCCGACCATGTAACATTTGGTTTTGCAACTAATGCGCCCTGAACGAGGTGGCCAGAGGTTTTTATATTTCCGTTTACATCCAGCTTGTGTGCGGGTGCTGTAGTGCCAATACCTACATTGCCGTTAGCATCCAGCATCATACGTGTTTTTGCCCCTGTTACATAAGCATCGGTTGTTCCAAAATACATTTTGGTGCCATAGCTACCACTGCTGCGCACATAAATTCCCGCCTGCCCTACATCTCCGTTGCTATTATCGCTGGCACCCCACGTAATGGCACTACCATAATTAGTGGTGCCGGTGCCGGGGTCCAGGTGTATAGAGCCCACGGCGGTACCTGGGGTAGTTTCGTTCCAGTCTGCGGCCGGGCCTTCCAGTTCGAGCTTAGCTACGGGTGTATTAGTGCCAAGCCCAATTTTATCAGTTAAAGTGGTATTGTATAAATAGCCGCTGGCATTATTGCGGGTCCAGTAACCTAGCGTTGAGCTATTGGGGATGGAAGTAGTTAAGTTTCCGCTGCCATCGGTATATACTGCCGAGCCCGATGCTAAGCCTGTTATACCTACGGCGCCTGAAGAGTTAATGGCTATTGCACCTTTGATACTCGATGTCATAGGTCCGGTTTTATCCAGCCAGTTAAAGTTGGCTGTGGTGTTGCGGTCTATACTCC
>DATGXP010000471.1:0-2254 GCA_035298845.1 Chitinophagales bacterium | reverse complement strand
GTACCCGGTAAGGTACTCCGACGAAGAAATATCTTCTTTCATTTCGCCTATTACATAGATACGGTCGCCGCTCTTTTTAAAATCAAGGGTAGTAATCAACTCCTTATCTTCTACCAGCCCTATCATACCAATAGTAGGTGTAGGGTATACCGCACCACCATCGGTAGATTGATTGTAGAACGATACGTTGCCACCGGTAACCGGTGTGCCAAACGCTTCGCAGGCTTTGCCCATACCTTGTACGGCATTTACAAATTGCCAGTAAACTTCGGGCAGGTAAGGGTTACCAAAATTCAAACAGTTGGTTACTGCACTTGGCTCTCCACCGCTGCATACAATGTTACGCGCAGCCTCTGCTACGGCTATCTGTCCGCCTACCATTGGGTCGGCCCATACGTAGCGTGCGTTGCAATCAACAGTTACAGCTAAGTGCTTATCGCTTTCGTGAATGCGCACTACGGCTGCATCGCTCGGGCGATTTGTAGATGTATTGGCAAGGCCTACCATAGAATCGTACTGCTGGTAAACCCAACGCTTACTGGCTATGTTTAAGCGGCCTACCATAAACTCGGCTACCTTCTTTAAATCGTCCGGTTCTTCTACCGATGCGATATCAAATTTATTGTTCTCGGCAAAATATGCAGGCTCTTTGTATTCGCGCTCGTACACCGGGGCACCGCCACCAAGCACTAAGCTTTCGGCAGGCACATCGGCCACTAATTCGCTGCCCATGTAATATTGCAACCGGTCGCCTTCGGTTACTTCACCTATTACGGCGCAGTGCAGGTCCCATTTTTCAAACACAGCTTCAACTTCTTTCTCTTTTCCTTTCTGCACCACTATAAGCATACGCTCCTGGCTTTCGCTAAGCAGTATCTCCCATGGTTTCATGTTCTGCTGACGGGTAGGCACTTTATCCAGCCATACCTTCATACCGCTTTTACCTTTGGCGCTCATTTCTGATGTAGAGCAGGTGATACCTGCTGCACCCATATCCTGCATCCCCACTACGGCACCGGTCTTAATAACTTCCAGCGATGCTTCCAGCAATAGTTTTTCCTGGAAAGGGTCACCTACCTGCACAGCAGGTAAATCATTAATACTTTCTTTGGTAATATCCTTAGAGGCGAACGATGCGCCGTTGATGCCGTCTTTACCTGTAGATGAACCTACAATGTAAACAGGGTTGCCTACGCCTTGCGAAATAGCAGACACCGTTTCGCCGGTTTTTACAATACCCACGCTCATAGCGTTAACCAATGGGTTGGTCTGGTAAACATTATCGAAGTAAACTTCGCCCGCTACCGTAGGCACACCAAAGGCGTTGCCGTAATCGCCAATACCTTTTACAACTCCTTTTAGTAAGTACTTTGTTCTGTCGTTTTTCAAATCGCCAAAGCGCAGTGAGTTAAGCGAGCAGATAGGGCGGGCACCCATGGTAAATATATCGCGGTGTATACCACCTACACCGGTTGCAGCGCCCTGGTAAGGCTCCAGCGCCGATGGGTGATTGTGAGATTCTATTTTGAAAGCGCAAGCCAGGCCATCGCCAAGGTCAACCAAACCGGCATTCTCCTCTCCTGCTTCTACCAGCAAATGCTTGCCTTTGCGTGGCAATGTCTTTAACCATTTAATGGAGTTTTTGTATGAGCAGTGTTCACTCCACATTACGCTGTATATGCTTAACTCGTTAAAGTTGGGCGTGCGTCCCAATACCTGTTTAATCTTATCAAATTCTTCTTCGCGTAAGCCAAGTGCTTTCGCCTGTTCTACGGTAGCTAATTCAAGGTGTGCGGCTGCGGCCATAAATCGTTTTTGTTTAGGCCGCTAAAATATACTTAATACCGTGCTGTAAAAGAGGTTTAGGAATTCTGTGGAAAAGAATATCCGCGCAGAAATTCGCCTACGCTCAGGCGTTTTTTCCCTTCCATCTGGCATTCCTTAACATCTATAGTTCCGTCTATAGCCCTGAAGCGCAGATAGGTCTTTCCGTCGGTTTCTATACTACCAGGCACTGCGGGTTTATGGCCGGCACCGCTATTGAGTTCCTTTTCTGCCTTATAAATCTTAAAAACCTTGCCATCTAAGGTGGTAAAAGCAGCAGGGTAAGGGCTAAGACCGCGTATGAAATTGTAGATAGTAGTTACATCGCGGTTCCAGTCTATACGGCAGGTTTCTTTAAAAATTTTAGGGGCGTGTTTTATATCGGTAATATGGTCTTGCGGAATCTGTGGATAATCGCCGGCGGCGATGG
>DATGXP010000470.1:0-4444 GCA_035298845.1 Chitinophagales bacterium | reverse complement strand
TTAAAAGAACTGCTTATGTTAGAGATAAGGAAAGTATCGGCACGCCAGTGCATAGCACCAAATGTTTCGCCATTGGTAGTACCGATAATAGGAATATTAGTAGCTGTATAAGGAGCAGTGGCCAATACTTTTTCGAAAACTACAGTGCCATTGCCCGACCAGTGGTAAATCAAATCATCTACAGGATTATAGCATATTACCTCACCATCGGCCCCTGCACCCAGCGCTGCGGCCAGGGTTTTGTTACCATTGGTTTTATCAATTTCGTAGAGTGTTTCAGGTACTGTGGCACCGTTGCCGGTTACACCAAACAGCTGACCATCTTTACGGAAAGTGATTGACGAAAAATTATCGCCCAGGTTACCTACCTGTGTGCATACACCTGTAGGCAGGTCGATGGTGCAAAGCACCCTGCCGGTTACACCGCTTACTTTACAAATAATATACGTTTTAAACTCACACGGGTCGAAAGCCATACCGGTCATACCCGTGATAGTGAAGCCCGGAAGCGTGGGCCCTATACGGTCCTCTATCTGAAAAGTAACAGGGTCTAAAGACCACAAAGAATCCTGGAAAGGGCTTGCTCCCCAAATCTTTGTTTCAGGAGGATAAGTTTGGCCAAAAGCGGAAACGGACGTCCACAGGGCCAAACATAACGATGTTAAAAGGGTAAAGGTTTTTTTCATAACTGTGCTTTTGAGTAAAGAGAATATTGCCGAGCCTAAAAATAAGCTTTTATAACCACGGGTGATACCTGCAAGTCGGATATAAATAATGTCTTATCAACAATGTAAGTACAGGTACTATCTCGTGCTTCTATCTTATCAGCGTAAGGTTGCCTTTCTTCTCCAATAGTTTGCCGTTACGGTCGCGGGCGGTGATGTAGTAAACAAATGTGCCTACCTGCTGCATAGCACCCTTGTAGGTACCATCCCAGCCGCCAGTGTTAAGTTCGCTAAGGTCGCGCGAATTGTAAACTATCTCGCCCCAGCGGTTGTAAATGCGTATTTCGTACTGCTCTATATTTTTGCCAAATACAATAAACCTATCGTTGTTGCCATCATTGCCGGGTGTAAATGCCTGTGGCACTTTCAAGTAGCTTTCGCAGGCACCTATATCAATTTTTACAGTATCGCTTACAGTGCAGCCGCTATCGGTAGCTATCAATATATATTCAACACCGGTAGCATTATTAAATTGAGGATTAAGAATAGTAACGTCGCTAAGGCCGGTGGCGGGTGTCCATTGCACATTAGATGTAGAAGCAGTGGCCTGCAGCATCACCGTTTCACCATCACACAGGCTGGTATCGGCACCGGCATTTACGCTTATGGTAATTACATTAATAAACATTGAATCTATACTGCTGCAGCCAATAGCATCGGTGCCACGCAAATAGTAACGGGCAGGCTGATTATTGTTCCATACCGGGTTTAGTACATCGGTAGCGCTAAGTCCATCGGCGGGTGTCCATTCTATAGTTGGGGCGGTAGTTACACCCTGCATTACATAATTGCTGCCGGCGCATATCAATGTGTCGGGGCCGGCATCTACTACCGGTACCGGGTTTACGGTGAGTGCCACGGTATCGCGGTTTTTACATCCGCTGGTATCGGCTACCTGCAGGTAGAATAGCGCATCCTGCGTAGCAGGGAAACGGATAACGGGCGTGGTATCGCCGGTGTTCCAGTAATACGATAAACCAGCCTTGGTAGAATAGTAAATGCGAATATTGACAACACGCGGGCCAATGAAGGCACCAAACGGATAATTGTTGGCTGTGCCTTGCACAAAATCTATAATACCATCGCTTTTGTATACAGTGCCGCTTAGGTTATTACCAGGGCTGTACGCCTGATTTACAACCGGTGCCGTATTGGTAGTGGTTACATAAAAAGCAAAGGTATCGCCATTGGCAATGGCCTGATTAACCTGCACAGGTATAACTGTAAACTGGCCTACCGGTGATGGCAGAAAGTTATTATAGGCCCCTAATTGGTTCCAGCTAAACTGACTTTGCTCGAAGGTACGGTAGCTCCCCCCCTTTCCATAAATTTCTGCTTTGATAGGTTGTGCCGTAGAATATTTAACCGCAAACGAATCGATAATTACATCGCCGTGTGCAATGATATTGAACATAGCGCCTGGACGCCCTAAAGCGGCCGTAGCTGTATCGGATGTTGTAAATAGTTTATCGAGGTCGCCGGAGGTAGCCCTTAGCTCTACGGTGTCGCCCGCACAGGCTTGCTTATCGTCGCCGGCGTTTACATTAAACAGGGTAACCACGTTTACATTGTAGGTGCCGCTATCGCCGCCGCAATCGTTTAGCGAGAAGTTGCGCAATGTGAAGGTGCCCAGCGAATCGAATATAACCGTGGTCTGGCTGTTGGCTTCATCCAATATAGAAACACCATCCGGTGCATCCCAGTTGTAATAGGTTTCGGCCAGGTAGCCTACGTTATAAGTAACCGTATCGCCCAGGCACACCTGTATAGGGCCAGATATAGTGGGCACAGGCTTGGTAATTAAGGTAAGGCGACCGGCTGCCGAATAAGGGCCAAAGCAGCCGAAATTCTTTTCGCGCACATAAAAGATGTAGGTACCCGGATTAGGCGGTGCCGTTGAAAAATCTACCAGCAAGGGGTTATACTCCCATATGAACGGATTACCGTTGTTAAGAATATTAGAGGCCCATTCGTAATCGGATGGTGGATGATTGAATGGGTTGATAGTAAGCCCCACCAGCAAATCGTTACATTCAACAGTATCATCCAGTAAAATATCGGGTGCTGTGGTGTCGGGTGCGCCAATAGTTACACGAATGACACTACCGGTTTGGCCCCATGGTTGATTGCTGCAAGTGCTTACTATACGCATATAATAGGCACCCGGCGCTACGGGTAACGAGTCGCGCACCGATGGCATACACAGGGTAAAGTTCCCTCCTACGCTATCGTGATAAACACCCAGGCCACCGCTGTTTACCAAACCAAAGGTCATCATACTGCGCAACTCTATAGTCCATTTATTGCAGGTATCGTAGCTGGCATCATTATTCCACTCATTAGGTTTTATATTAAGTGTTTGGCATAATGGGTTGGGGCCCGACTGAATACAAAAGCTGAGGTCGGTGTGGTTGTTGGTTAGCTCATCGCATTGGGTTAAGCAGAAAGGCCCGATAACAGTACCAATAACTGCCGGCAGCGTTGAAACGACACGGATATAGTAACCGCAGCCCGGTGGCACGTTGGCCGGTATAAGGCCGCTGATAGTGCCCGGAGGACCGGGATAGGCCTGATCGGATGATAGCGTGCCCAACTGATAGGGCGATGCAAAACTGCCATTGCTATCTGATAGTTGCGCGCGGTATACGTTAACCGGTGTGCCGGGGCCAAACACGCCAATGGAGGTAAACTTCACATCTATTACACTCAGCAGGCAGGTAGTATCGGCATCATTCATAACCGGTGCGCCCACCGTGGTAATAGTTTCCGGGCAATCTACAATTGTGAAACAGGCGCTGGCTGTGCCCACAATCTGGGGGTCGGGGCTAAGACGGTTAATGCGCACTTTAAAACAAGTACCCGCTACATTATCGGGCACCTGAAAACCAATAAAGCCATTGGTATCTGGTGCGAAAACAGTAAACACACCACCATTAAACGGTGTGCCGAAGTTACCACTGGCATCGCTCATTTCTATCCGGTAAGTTCCATCGCACAAAGGCTGGCTAAGCGAGTAGCCTATGGTTAAAAAATTATCCTGGCAAACGGTGGTAGGTATCAGCAGGTTTATAGAAACCGAAGCGGGGTTGTTTGGGTTGCTGTTAAACGTACCCACGGCTATAATATCATCTATACCAAACGAGATATTAGATGTGCCTCCGTTGCCAGCATTCACCCAGCGGAAACCCATTTGCAGGTTCTGCACATTATCGAATGCAGGGTCCTGTATCACTTCATATTTCCATTTCGACTGGCCCGAGTATTCGGCCTGCCCGGTTTTAATCCACGGGCCACCATCTATGCGGTAATAAACTTCGCCATAGGCATTAGAAGGAACGCCCTCGCATATCCAGAAGAAAGTAAAGATAACGTTGCTCATGCCCAGCGTGCAAAATGAATTGCCCAAAAAAGTAAACCTATCGCTGGCAGTGTTGGTGTTCCAGTTGCAGTTAGATACTCCGTTAGAGCCTACAGCCACAGAATCGTGTATGTGCAGGTATTTAGAAAACGGCGCACCGTTTATATTGCCACTGACTACACTATCCTGCCGAGGTGTGGCCGGGTATAGCGGCGCACCATCATAAGCATTATTTACTATCCAGCTGTTGTTGCCGGTATTGGTACCTACACCGCCGGCATTGAAGTTGAACGAATTGGATGGGCCATCAAAGCCTTCGGTGAGTAGCAAAATTTGCTGCTGGGCGTGGGTGGCAGAGAAA
>DATGXP010000469.1:0-4267 GCA_035298845.1 Chitinophagales bacterium | reverse complement strand
TATTTCTAGCTCCTTCCAACCTGTAATAACCGAGTTGCTTTCTGCTTTGCATTGCTGCAGTAGTTCCAGCGCACGGTCGCAATATTCCTGGTTGTCTTTATACTTGCCATAGGCAAACAGGGCAGGAGCTACAGCATTTATCAGCAGTATATTCTTCATGCTGCTGCCCAGGTTGCAGTTTACATTTTTCGATGGCTTATCAAACTGGTAGTGTTCCTTCCAGTAAGCCGATACTTCAAACTCTAGCAAGTCATGTATAGCTTTCGGCGTCTTTGCCTCCAGTATCAGCGAAAACATCTTTACCTCTTTATGCATCAGCGCTGCCAGTTGTGCCAGCCGCAGGGTAGGGAAATTAGAAGGCCTTAACCGCAATAGCTTAAACATATCGCTGCTCAGCGGTTGTAAACTGTACAAGCGTTTTAAATAAAGGTATTCCTTCCGCAACTGCTTGGGGTATTCATCATCCTGCCGGTCTTCTAAAAATCCTGCCTGGCCAAACAGCAATGCTTCCAGCTGTAGCAAATCATTCTGGTGCTTGCCCCATATTTTAACCGGTAAGGTATGCGCCAATCTAAAGAATGGCTCCTTGTTTACACTTGCACCAAAATAGCGCGCCATCATCTGAAACATCACATTCTCCCAATCATTTTCCGATTCGGCCAGCAGCTGGTTTATCTGTTCTACTTTGCCCTCCAGCCGCTCTACCAGCAATCGCTCCTCAAAATTTTTGACGGTAAACTCACCTGTATTTTTAATGTAACCGGCACAGGGTATCCATTCCTTGCGTTTGCTCAGTTCTTCATACCGGTAAAGCGTATTTGTATTTATGCGCCCCTTCAAGGCCAGGGTAGGTATCGGCTCTCCGTTCTCGCGCATGGCGGGTTTATCGCCCGGTTCATATACTACATGCAGCACCACATTGTTATAGGCAGCATCCAACTGATGGTTATGGGCAAACCAATCCTTGCCGTTTACATGCATCTCGGTATTGCCGGCCCATAGTGTTTTACCTATTTGTATCTTGCTGTTCTGAAAATCAGCCCCCGCATCACCATTCAGGTGGCCGGTATCTATCACTTCTACTTTCTCTCCGTCAACTGTGCTTAGGTTTTGCTGGTCATACAACCTGAACTGCCAGATAAAATGCAGTAATTTTTCATTCATGTTTTAAAAATAACAAGTCGCAACACATTGCGAAGTATTTATGGGCTTAGGCTGTTAGATTCCCCGCCTTTGCCGCGACCGCACACCCTACAACATCACCTGGCAATCCGGTATCAGCCACGTTAGCTCATCAGCTTGTTTAGCGTTAATTTTGGTAGCTTTCAGGTTAAGTATCTTAAGGTCCTGCAGGTTTTTAATATCAGCAGGATAAGCGGCCAGTAGTTTATTAAAGCTTAGGTCTATCGATTTTAGTTTAGTCAAAGTTGCAATTACATCAGGCATAACTGAAAATTGGTTATAGCTAAAATCAATAATCTGCAACTCTGTTAATTGCTTCATCTCCACCGGTAGCGTTTTTATATTGTTCTTAGCTGCTACCAACCGGTTCAACTTAATCAGCATACCTATCTCTTTAGGTAGTGTACTTAACTTATTAAATCCTATCTCCAGTTCTTGCAGGTTTTTAAGGTTAGCAATACCTGCCGGTATAGCTGTAAGTTTATTGGCTGTTACATTCAGATACATCAGCTTCTTAAGTGTAAACAGCGCCTTGGGCAGCGCTGTAAGATTGTTGGTAGAAACATCCAGTCGTTCAAGATTTACCAGTTTGCCAATATCCTCCGAAAGCACCGTAAGTCCTTTACCACTTAGGGTCAGCGATTTTGCCCCTTGCGGATTTTTCAATGCTTCTGCCAATGAAGTATAGCTACCACTGGCAAAGCCACTAAGTAAGTTGATACAAAAAAATAGGGTGATAAATAAACGCATCCTTGTTTATTCGATTTTTTCAAAAGCTTGTTGCAAGTCCTCTGTTAAGCTTTCAAAATCTTCCAGCCCGATATAGAACCGGATAAGATTAAACGGATAAACCGATTCTTCATAATGCTGTTGTACCGGAAAACTACACGCCGGCATTATTAGCGATTCATGCCCGCCCCAGCTTACGGCCATCAAAAACTTTTTAAGGCTGTTACAAAAAGTTTCCACCTCGCTTACATCTTTCGCTTTAATAATAGCTGTAAACAGGCTGCCGCCATATTTCATTTGTTTCAGCGCCAGTTCATACTGCGGAAATGATTTAGCAAAGGGGTAAACCACTTTCTCTACCTGCGTGTGCTGCTCCATCCACTCTACAATCTTTTTGGTGGTATTGCGCGTTTGCTCCAACCGCAGCGGCAGCGTGCGCAAGCTACGTATCAAAAGCCACGCATCGTTAGGTGATATAATACCCCCCAGGTTCAGTAGTTCGCTGGCAAACACTTTATCAGTCATTTGCTTATTGGCTATAAGGTAGCCTGCTACCACATCGCTGTGCCCTCCATAATATTTACTCGCGCTGTGCAATTCTATATCTATCCCCATTTCTATACAGCGCTGCCCAAGCGATGTAGAGTAGGAGTTATCTATAATGGTTACAATGTTGTGGGCCTTTGCGAGTTTTACAATGGCTTTTAAATCCTGCAGCTCAAACGTAAACGTATTGGGGCTCTCCAGAAAAATGACCTTTGTGGTAGGCAAAATGGCTCTTTCAAAGTGGCTTATATCAGTGCCATCCACCATGGTGGCATTCACTCCAAAACGAGGAAGAAATTTAGTAAACAACCGGTGCGTCCACCCATAGGGTTTCTTTACACATATAGCATGATCGCCCGCATTCACATTGCTCAGCACGGCAGCGCTTATTGCAGCCACACCGCTTGAAAACACCAGCGCATCTTCAGCGCCTGCCAGGGCCGCAATCTTTTTGCGCAAAATCTCTACCGTGGGGTTATTCCCCCGGGTGTATATCGAAATATTCTTCTCATCCAGAAAAGCCTTTCGCAAACTGGCTACATCCTTAAAATAGAAATTACTGCTCTGTATAATGGGTGGCGCCACCGCTCCAAAATAATTATCACGCTCTTCTCCCAGGTGATTTAATATGTACGATAAGTCCATACTCCAAACATAAATGAAAATGGGAAATAAAGTTATTCAGACTCGCCTGAATGTGCAGGTGTCGCAGGAAAAGCCTTGTGAATTTTGGCGTTTAAAAAAACATGGAGCAAACCGTTGAAAACTGCGTGCTGTTTATATTGCCGAAGGCATACCGGGCTTTAGCCCGGCATATAAACAGAATTATTCCGCTTATCATATTGCCGTTGGTTTCAACCAACGGTATACCATTCATAAAATACGTAGTATTGTATCCATGAAAGCAACCGTTATAACCATTGGCGACGAAATTCTTATCGGCCAGATTGTAGACACCAACAGCGCCTGGATAGGTCAGAAATTTTCTGACCTGGGTGTAAAACTCCACGAAATAATTTCGGTAGGAGATGAGGCGGCACAAATTGTAGAGGCCCTCAACCGCGCTGCATCTACTTCTAAAATTGTTTTAATGACCGGTGGCCTTGGCCCCACCAAAGATGATATCACCAAAAAGGTGCTGGTAGACTATTTCAATACCGAACTGGAATTGAACGAACAGGTTTGGGAAAAGATGAAGCAGATATTCGAAAAGCGTGGCTTAAAAGTGTTAGAAATGAACCGCTCGCAGGCCATGATACCTAAAGCATGCACTATGTTGCCCAACACACGCGGCACAGCACAGGGCATGTGGTTCGAACGTGATGGCGTAGTATTTGTTTCTATGCCCGGTGTGCCGCACGAAATGAAACACCTGATGGAAACACAGGTAATACCCAAACTAAGAACTACGTTTTCATTTCCGCAGATAATACACGAAACGGTAATGACAGCCGGCGCCGGCGAGTCGGTAGTAGCTAACATGCTTAGCACTTTTGAGAACGAACTGCCGGAGAATATTAAACTGGCTTACCTCCCTAATTTAGGCACAGTTAAATTGCGGTTAACAGCACGTGGCGATACCGCTGAATTGAAAGGACTGGTTGATGCGCAGAAACAAAAACTTAAATCTGCTTTAGGCGATTTGGTTTATGTGGATGGCGAAGAATCATTGGAAAGTGTGGTCGGCAAACTTATTGGTTCACAGCACCAAACTGTTAGCTGCGCCGAAAGCTGCACCGGTGGCTACATAGCGCACTTGTTTACTTCTATACCCGGCAGCTCTAAGTATTTCGAAGGTAGCGTTGTGTCC
>DATGXP010000468.1:0-6888 GCA_035298845.1 Chitinophagales bacterium | reverse complement strand
TACCACCGCTAACCCAGCCATTTATCTTTGTAATTTCGGCGCTGCTCAGGTAGCGCTCATCTTTATAGTGGTTATATTCTCTATCAGGCGGCCATGGCGGCATTTTGCCCGAAGACACTGCATCGGATATCATAAACTGCGCACCCTTAGCATCGCTGTAGGTCATCAGCGAAAAAGGAGCAAGGCCCCCTTCGTGGTGGCAGCTGGTGCACTTGGCATGCATAATAGGGGCTATATCAGTAGCCCAAAGCGGTGTTTGTGAGTAGCCTGCATTGCACATTACAAAACCAAAAGACAGAAGTAGAAGTTTCTTGATCATTTTTTGCTTTAACGGATGTTTGGGGTAATCCTACGAAAGTAAGCAAAAAAGCGAATATGAGTGTTAAGGAGTTACAAATAGGTTACAATTGCACCTCACTCTATGGCCCTCTCTTAAAGGAGAGAGACTTAAACAGCCAACAGTCTGATTAACTATTCCAGAACGCTTAATCACCGTTTCTTTAAAGAGCCATCGTGATTAAGAAATCTAAAAGTATAATCCTCGACATGTTTTCCCCCTGAATCAATAAATGAACCAAATAGACCACGCCAATCTTCAAAATCAGCTTCCTCGTTCGTATCCCACCTGATTAAACCATAAGTTTTAGAATTACCTGTTTCCCAGTATTCAGCAGTTACAATACCGTAATCACCATCAAGAAAAACCTTCATTCCGGGATAGAAATCTGAGGCCATCGCTAAATTCTTTCAGGATTATTCCACCTACGCCATCGCCTCTATCAAATCAAACTCGGTGATGATATTAAGCGCGCCTGAATTGGCTTTAACCAGCACAGCGGTATTATCTTTAGATATGTGCTTGCTTATATCAGAAGTTGTATCGGTAAGCTCTACAAACGGAAACGGCTTGCTCATTACCTTACCTACCAGTTCATCGCGGTGGTATGGATTGTCCATCAGCAGTTGAAGTATGCCGTGCTCGGTAATGCTGCCCAGGTTGTTATACCCTTCTAACACAGGTAGCTGTGTTAGGCTCATTTCCTTCATTTTTTTAAAGGCGCTGGCTACGGTCTCATTAGGGTCGGCGGTTACTAATTGGGTAATACGTTTGCGCTCGATGATGTTCTTGGCAGTAATAACTTCGTCTACCAAAAATCCGCGTTCGCGCATCCAGTCGTCGTTATATATTTTGCCCATATAGCGGCTGCCGTGGTCGTGCAGAATAACCACTACTACATCATCCTTCTTAAACCGGTCTTTTAGTTGCACCAAACCTTGCATAACGGTGCCGGCACTATAGCCGCAGAAGATACCTTCTTCGCGCGCCAGGCGGCGGGCCATTATAGCTCCGTCTTTATCCGTAACCTGTTCAATATGGTCTATGTACTTCATATCATAGTTCTGCGGAACAAAGTCCTCTCCTATTCCTTCAGTTACGTATGGGTATACCTCGTTATTATCTAACTCGCCGGTATCGTGAAATTTCTTTAGCAGCGAGCCATAGATATCTATACCCAGTACCTGTATGTTGGGATTCTTCTCTTTCAAATACATAGCTACGCCCATTACCGTTCCACCGGTGCCTATGGTAGTTACATAATGCGTTACCTTGCCTTCGGTCTGCTCCCATATTTCGGGACCGGTACCTTCGTAATGCGCCTGGCGGTTGCTGAGGTTATCGTACTGGTTCATGTGATATGAGTTCGGTATTTCTTTAGCCAAACGCTTGGCAATAGAATAATACGAACGCGGGTCCTCAGGCTCAACATTAGTAGGGCACACAATTACCTCAGCACCCAGTGCACGAAGTATATCCAGCTTTTGCTTGGATTGTTTATCGGTGGTAGTAAAAATACACTTGTAGCCGCGCACTACCGATGCCAGTGCTAAACCCATTCCGGTATTGCCGCTGGTACACTCTATAATAGTGCCACCGGGTTTCAATTTGCCTTCGCGCTCAGCATCTATTATCATCTTAATACCAATGCGGTCTTTGATGCTATTGCCGGGGTTAAAGTATTCTACCTTAGCCAAGAACAGGCCCGGTATATCTTTGGTAATTTTATTAAGCTTAACCAAAGGTGTGTTACCAATGGTATCTACTATATTGTTGAAGTATTTCATGCGGCTAAATTAATAAAGCCCCTAAATCCCCTAAAGGGGACTTAACAGCCTATACAGTTATAAATCGGCGTTTATCCTATCGTATAGTTTCTCTACAAAAACAAGCGTGGCCGGGCAGTGCGTAATGTTGTTGATATATGTTTTCTCGGTAGCCTGGTAGCGGAAATCTTTGCGAATGATATGCGGAAAACCGGCACAGTCATCTGGGCGTATTTCGTAAATGCTGCACTTGTGGTCTTTCTGTAAAAACTGGCAGGGCGTACTTTTGTTTATAATATCGTTGTTAGAATCCGTTTTTAACCACTTATCGTAAAACTGCTGGTAGGTCATGTTAAGGTGCGCCGAAATACGCTTCACATCCTTACGGGTATAAGTGGGTGTCATTTTCTTGCAGCAGTTGGCGCAATCCAGGCAGGCTACCTCGCTCCATGTGGCTTTATCTACCTCGGCCACCACTTTAAGTATGCCGGGGGCTTTAGATTTACCTACTTTCTTCATGAATTTAGCCAATACCACTTTTTTGCGGTAAGCCCTGCGCTTATACTTATCAGGATCAAATTTTATTGCCATAGTGTATGTATAGAAAGCGCCGAAAATAATTATTTGTCGTAAGCCAATTTTGTTTTTTACGCACCAATCATACACAATCTACACCTGTCAATAACATTATTTCATCAGAAGAACATGTTTTTTCGGTGCATATACACACATCTTATTAGAACATATATAATAAGATACTACTTTTTAACAATCCAAAATTGATATTTAACAAAATCTCGCCTTTTAGGCGAGGTCCCAATTTAAGTATTACCACTTCTTTGCATTAAACACGGTTTTCCGGTATACGACATCTTGTAAAGACAGGCAGCACTTTATTTCATTATTAACTGGCTATCAAACACTTACACTTTAAATAGCATTTCCCTTGTTAAAAAAAAATTCATTATGCCCTTTTAAATAACCTACTATGAAAAACTCTATTAAATCTCACATTTTACTTTTTATAGCTTGTATAGCTGCATACATTCCTGCGATTGGGCAAGGGCTTGCCTCTGTGGATAGTATATGCATAAATAATACAATTTACTTTACGCCTCCTGCCGGCATATGCGATTCAACAGGGGCTACTTACCTTTGGAATTTTGGTGAGGGTGGAATTTCTACAGATGCATCACCGCACTACGCCTACGCCGTACCCGGATTGTTTTTGGCACAACTGGTTATTAGCGATAGTTGCGGCATAGACACCTTCAGCCAATATATACATGTGCAATGCTGTGGCGGACCAGGCGGTTATTTAACACTACCCGATTCAGTTTGTCAAACAGATTCATTTAATATTTATTACGGGGGAGGAAATTACTACCGCCTTATAGCATTTGGCATACCTATTACAATAGGCAACGGTAGTGCTAACGACTCTATAAGGTTACAAAACCTTGCGCCGCCAGGTAACTACCCCCTTCAGTTAATTGTGGCTACGGATAGCGCGTTTAGCTGCGCAGATACAGTTACGGCTACTTTTAACTCTACGGCCTGCTGCCATATAGAAGCTTATATGATAGTAGAGGATTCTCTTTGTTTCAACGATTCATTTACCGTATTGTATGGTGGCGGAAATTACTACAAATGGATAATTGATGGACTTTCGGATTCAACGTTTTATGAGGGGCCTTTAGCCATTGCAGATATCATACTTAACGATCTGGCTCCTGGTTATCACTCGGTTCAATTGCTAGTAAGTGCCGATGGTACATTAACGTGTGTCGATACCATAAGCACCGTTATATTTTCATATCAATGCTGTAGTGCACAGGCTTTTATAAGTACGTATGACACCCTTTGTTATATGGATACCTTTATGCTCACACTGGGTGGGGGGCATTATTACAAATTTATTATTGATGGGGAGGAAAAAGAACCCTTTGAAGCCGATACAAGCATAACGTATCCTAACGTCAACACACTTGAGCCGGGTAGTCACAGTGTCATTTTTATTGCGGGGATGGACAGTTTGTTCGAATGCTCAGACAGTGTGTTTACAAGTTACTACTCAGCACTTTGCTGTCCACAATCCTTACATCCTTATCTGGTTATGCCTGATACAGTATGCTCTATGATGGATTATGTTTATGCATATGGCGGAGGTATATATTACCAATTTTCAGTAGATGGAGTTCCCGGTTCAGATCCATTTTTTGGTTTATATGATATAACCGGAAACGAAATTAATACGCTGCCAGTTGGTGAACATCAAATGCAATTGGTTGTGGGTATTGATAGCATGTTTAGTTGCACCGATACTATTGTTCGTACGTTTGTTTCATCTGATTTATGTCGCGAAGATATATGCACTATTAACCCTTATTTTTTATTGGCAGATACCATTTGCGCATTCGACTCATTTTTTGTTCAATATGGAGGCGGCCACTATTACCATTTTGCTATAAGTGGCATACCGGCAGGTGACCCAGAAGAACGGTATGAATACCAAGATCTGGCTATAAGCAAATGGGTAGAGGCACCTATTCCTCCGGGCTCGTATATTATACAAATGGTAGTAAGTATGGATACAAGTTTTGCCTGCGCCGATACAGTACTTACCGAAGTTGTTTTTGAAAGCTGCTGCCAGGGCATTTTTAAACTAGATAAGGGAGAAGTATGCCCTCTTGATTCTGTGTGTTATTATATTTATGGGGGAGACCGATTTGACATGTATGGTGATTCAGTAACGCCATATAGCTATTTATTTTCAAGCACCATACCGTTTAACTACTGTGGCGCCGTGCCGCCTTCGGTTACAGAAGGTTATCATACAATGATATGCGTTATTTACAGTGCCGACAGTTCTTGCACCGATACAGTAAGTTACACTTTATATATTAAACCAGCATGCGCATGCGAAGAAAGCCCGGTAGACACATGTCCGGCGATGCAACCTGCATTTACCTACGATATTTTCCCGGGATACATTTTATTGCACGATGTTTCACCTGGCAGCCCTACTTACATTGAGTGGTTTGCCGGCAAACAGTCCTTTGTAACCGGTCCAGGCGATACGCTGCGGTATAATTTTACACAATCCGGGTACCAAAAAATATGCATGAGTGTGCACCACCTTATTTTTGGCAGCAGCATATGCTGTATAGCCGATACGTGTATAAGTATATATGGTACCGTAGATACCTGTAGTGTGCTGGGGCTTGAATCAGATTTTAGTTATAACATAAACCCTGAAGATCCATACTCCTATAATTTCTTCCCTTTAACAAACGGTGGAGGTTTTCCGCAGGTAGTAACCTGGGATTTTGGTGATAGTTCATCTTACTATAATTATACATCTGAAATGGTAACACACACCTTTGATACTGCCGGTATTTATACGGTTTGTGTAAATGTAATATGGCAGCTATCGGGTAATTACTGTTGTATAGACAGTCAGTGTTACGATGTATATGTAAACCCTATAGGCGCTGAAATGCGGGTGATGCCCAATCCGTTCAGCCAGGTTACATCTTTCAGTTACAAAATAGCTCGACCGGGTCTAGTTGATTTATCTTTAGTAGACAACCTGGGCCGCGAAGTAATGGCACTGATACAAAATCAGTTTTACACCGATGGATACTACCAGAAACAATTTAATCTGGGTTTGCTGCCAAAAGGGGTGTATACCTATAGGTTTAAATCGGCGGATGGTTTGCTAACCGGTAAAATAGTAAAACAATAATTTAAGGGTAAGATTTAAACGACTAAAAAATGTCTCATGAAAAACAATATATATATCACAATTATATTAGTACTTTATATTGCCACAAATGCAAATGCCCAGTTAGCCGATCGCATTACCAACAAAAATTGGTGTCCTGGTCCCTTGGGACCGATACAGGAGCGGAATTTGGTATTATCTCCCGGCTCCGCTAGTCTACCATATACCCGCCTGGGTATAGAAGCAGTCAACAGCGGATTTGGAAACAACAATTCGCCATGGGCAGCCATAGGCTATGCAGATATAGCGACAACCTCTGAACCTGCCAACTCAAACATGTGGGGGTTTAATGCAAGTTGGGAAACCGATAGAATGTTTGTTGGGCTACGCAACTTTGGTACCAACCGCAGTGATGCGATAATAGCCTGGGGAAATGATGGCGATGGTACATTTGGGCCGGACAGGCTCATATTTGAATTTCACGACAATAATGGCCCTTTCGAACCCTGCGATCAGACAACTCCGACTGAAATTGCAACAATAACCCCGAATAGACGTGTGGGTATCGGCACTGCAGCCCCGCAAGCAAGGCTGCATATTAACCTGAATGGAATTACAGGTGCTTTAGGTAATACTACTACAAACGGTATTCGTTTTGAAGGGCTACCGCAAGTTACTACCGATACCCGATTGCTAAGCTCAGATAATAACGGCAATATACACTGGACTGACTTTAGTAATGTGCCTCGTGACCTTTGCCCCAATGCCGGTAACCCTGATAAAACAAACATGCTCCCTAAGTTTAACTCTTCTGGCTCCAGCGATTTAACCTGCTCACAAATTTGGGAAGATACGCGCACACTTTTTTGCATAAGTCAGTTAGCGGCTGTAGACGTTCGAAATGTAGGAATAGGCATTCCTAATCCCAGCACAAAACTGGATGTAAGAGGTGAAGAATGTGGCAGCCCAGAGTTGTTTACTATAGAATCGCACAACGCCAATTTGCTGGCACAGTTTGCCGGTGCTAAAATTGGAGAACGTAACAATGTTACACAATG
>DATGXP010000467.1:0-1831 GCA_035298845.1 Chitinophagales bacterium | reverse complement strand
GAATTAGTTAAAATGTATTTGCTGCCCGATGCCCGTGGCAAAGGCCTGGGGCGGGCGCTGCTGGAGGCCTGTTTTGATTTTGCACGCCAAAGCGGTTACCAAAAGGTATACCTGGAAACCATGCCCGAACTAAAGGCTGCGGTGCGGATATATGAAAAACTGGGTTTTAGCCTGCTGCCGGCCGCGCTGGGTAACTCGGGCCATTATTCGTGCAGCATACACATGCTAAGGGATTTATAAGTCTTGTTGTTCTCGACATATTCTGCTAACAAGGATATAATTCGCCGTTTACTTCTTTTTTTGCCCTGTTCAGTTATATTTGAGTCCCTGTTTTTGAGGAACTTAAGCGACACACTCTTCTCAAAGGCAGTCTTTAATCCTGACAAATAAAATTTTATGGCTCAAAAATGTATGCGCATGCTGCTGGTGGTATTTATGCTTAGCAGTATTCAGTCATTTGCACAAGATGCTACCATGCAAACATGGCGCTCGCTTATGCAAACCTGCCAACTTAGTTTCGGCAAAATTTATGAAACCTGCCCGCACTTTCCGGTAATAGACAATTACAAAGAGGATGCTGCTTTTATAGGCGCGGTGGCCAAATGGAAGGCTGCCTATAGTGCCGAGGAGGCCGCTTTCTGGAAACTGGAAGAGGTGCAGCGTGGCAACCCATCGGCTTACTACCTGGGCCTGAGCGATGGCACCAAGCCGGCTGTATTTGAAAGCAGCGTGTGGGAGTGGGTAACCAACAGCAAAATAAGCGATGCCCGCCTGCAGGAATTGGCGGCACATTTTCCCAAACCAAACCTTACCGGAGATGTAAAGAAAGACTCGAAGGAGTATGAGCAGATGCTGAACTATTGGATGAAGCTTTACCCGCTGGAGTATGAGCACCTGTTTAACGCACCCGAGCTTACGGCGCTTAACCCGTCTTATACCGGCTACCACAAGCCTGTAATTATCCCGGCCTTTTTGTCGGCGCCTATGCGCGAAACCAAGCCTTACCGCGAGGCATATTCAAACACAATTAACGGTGAGTTAAGCTACGAGTTAAGTATCCGTGTTTGGTACTTTATATATGAGCCGGAAACCTTCAACAAATTGTACGGAAATCAATATGAATTTCCGGAATGGTTTAGCCCCGAAAAGTTCCGCGCCGATGTGAAACAAAAAATAGAGTGGACCAAGAATACCCCTAAAGAAGTATTGGAAAGCCACCCAGGTAAATAGTTTATAAAAAATATCACACTGAAATATCTTTTATCATGATAAAGATTTTAACCCGTTTTTCAAGAATTTCTGTTGTAGCGATACTAATGCTATTGACAGGCGAAATAATAAATGCACAGGTTTTAAATGATGGGTGTATGCGCATACGCCCTTACGTGCACGATAGCTGGCTACAGGAATTTGAAGACCCCTTTCAGGAAGATGAAGTAGCACTGCAATGGTATGCATCGGACAATGCCGACCTGGACGGGCAAGGCTACCGCAGCGATTATGGTTTTTTATACCTTACCGGCAGCAACTACATAGGCTGGCGCACTATATTTGAAGGAGGCGATGATGATGCCGCAGCCCACCCTATGGTTAATTTATTTGACCATACGTATGGTACAGTGGGAACTACTTTCGCTGCAGCCACCCCGCAATATTTAAGAATACGCGGTACATATACCGGCGATGACTGTGGCGGCGCCAGCGGTTGCAGCACGGGTTGGCCTACCTGCATAACATTTGATGATGATGACTATTGCTACGATGATGTATTGTCCAATACATTTAACTACCGTTTTTCGCCCCCTAACCAAAACATTTTTACATCGGATGT
>DATGXP010000466.1:0-2504 GCA_035298845.1 Chitinophagales bacterium | reverse complement strand
ATGATATGGCTTAGCGATTGGTACCGTAAAAACAGCGGTGGCAAGGGCGTTGGTTTCTTCCAGATTGGTGGCGGTATTGCCGGCGATTTCCCTATCTGCGTAGTACCAATGATGTACCAGGATTTAGAGTGGACCGATGTTCCTTTCTGGAGCTATTTCTGCCAGATATCTGACTCTACAACTTCTTACGGTTCATACTCAGGTGCAGTGCCCAACGAAAAAATTACCTGGGGTAAACTCGATATCAATACACCTAAGTTTATTGTAGAAAGCGATGCTACTATTGTAGCGCCGCTGATATTCGCTTATCTACTGAACTGGTAAACCGGTAATGGAATGAACAGAATTTGTGCAATTATCCTGTTTCTGTTTTTTCTATCTGGCTGCAACCAACAGCCTAAACCTAAGCCCGTGCCTAAAGGCGAACTGGCTTTTCTGCTTCAATACAATAATCGTTTACCATCCGATGTGGGGTTTCTTACCAATCATATAATGGAGCGGCGTATGGCAAATTTGATGAAAGAAAATTTTAAGCCGTTCAGGGATAGTTTGGGAGGAGAGAACCCCATTTTTGTGGACACTATCCAACACATTGTAATGGCTTATTTTAATGGCAAGCGCAATAACATTCGCCATGTGGGTTTCATAACAGTAGATGTAGCCAACGATGCCATTTGGATAGATTATGCTATTGGTAACAGGGCGCAACGCTATGCTGACCGTACCTCTCTTTCTAAGCCGAGTGTAAAACTCAATTTACCGGAGTAGTTTTACTCGCAACTTTTCTTAATTGCCTTTTCGGCAGCAGCATAACCCATTTCTGCAGATTTAGAAAGGTCGAGGCAACCCTCAAGCAATTCCTTGTTGCCTATCTTGGCCAGGCCGCGGTAGTAATAAGCCGATGGGTCCATATCATCAAATATCAGGTAACGGGTAAAGTCATCTACAGCCTCAGAGAAATTACGGCTCAGTTGTTTTACCATACCGCGCTCACGGTAGGCTATGTAGTAGCTTTTATTAAAGCTTAGTACTTTGTTGTAATCGGCAATAGCGGCATCGTATTGCTTGTAATCGCCGTAAACCGTTGCGCGGCTCATATACGCCAGCAGGAAAGTAGAATCTATGCTAATGGCCTTGGTAAAGTTCTGTAAGGCTTCTGTCTTCTTTTTGCTGGTAAGGTGTAGCGAACCAATTTTGTAATACAACTTAGGTTGCATAGGGTCTATGCGCACACATTGCTGGTAAGCCTCCAGTGCCTTTACCGGCGATTCTGCCTTGGTGTATTCATCGGCCAGTGCCATCCATGCATCGTAATTATCGCGCCATAGCTCTATCGATTTCAACAGGTATTCCTCTGCCAGCTTCGACTTCTTCTCGGCTATTGCTTTTTGCGCACGCCTTAAAAAGAACTGCGATTTTATGTTCTGAATAGTATCGGCACCAGCTGCTGTGGCGGTGGCTGTAGTTTGTTCTGAAGGTTTAACTGTTGGTTTTACATCTGCCTTTGCGACCACAGTTTTTGCCACAGTATCTACCTTAGGGCGGCTATCTATTACTACGGTTTCTGTTTTCTTAACTGTATCCTTTTTCGCCACTACAGGTTCGGTTTTAGCAGGCTTTTTCTCCTTGTTTTTGGCAGTTGTTACGGTATCTGTTTTGGCTGCGGTAGTATTTTTAGCAGGTTTTTCAACTTGCTTTGGTGTTTCTTTGGCTACGGTAACAGTATCTTTAGCCGGTTCAGGTTTTTGGGCATCTTCCACTATTACAGTATCGCGTATTTCTTTAGCCGATGCTACTACCGGTTTCAACCTCTCTGCCGTATCTTTTTTAGCGGCTACAGGTTTGCCATGTTTTTCCTTAGCCGGTTTGGCAGCCACCGGCTTACTTACATCGTACACTATTACCGTATCTATACTGCTTGTAGCTTTTACTCCCTTATCCTTTACCTTTTCTTTGCCGGCCTTTTTAGCTGAGGCTACGGTTGGTTGTGGCTGTGCCAGTGCCGTGTCTCTTATTACTACCGCGTTATCGGTTACCGGCTTTTTGGCTTCTTTCTCTTTCTTCTTTGGGTTCTTTGCAGTGGCACTTGCTACCGGTGCATCTTCTACCGGTTTGTTGGCCAGGGCTTCCATTTTTTGCTGATAGTCAAGGTAGGGGGTAAGCCGCGAAAGAATATCCTCGCGCTGCGTGCGTAGTTTTGCGCAATCCAGCGATAGGCTGTCATTCATATACTCTAAGTAGGGCTTTAGCTGTTGCTTATCGCGCTGCCTTTTCATACGCTGCAAAATCTCTTTTACATCGTTATTGTTTTTTATAGGTGGGTCGGGGCTGTTCAATGTATCCAGGCTGGCCTTTACACCGGCAAGCATCGCCTCGTTCAGTTCCAGCGTGGCATCTACCAGCATCAGGTTGTTCTGGTCTATCTCGGGGTCGTAGTTGGCACGTATACCTTCCTTGGCACGCAGGGCTGCTGCGGCTTGCTTTTGCTGAGCCATTTTAAGGCT
>DATGXP010000465.1:0-4860 GCA_035298845.1 Chitinophagales bacterium | reverse complement strand
TAATATGGTGTGGTTAGAAACATAAATAGCCGGCCGGGAAACATCCAGCTCATCTAATCCGTAAAACTGTGGAGCAAAGTAAAACTTAAACGGAGCTATAAACCCACGTGCAAATGTCTTGGATGGAGGATTAAAGTCGTAGTTGGCTAGTGTCCTTTTATCTGATTTTCGTTTGGCCATGGTGGGATAAATGGGTTTTATTTTGCGAATTAAGCTCTAATTTAGTTAATGGATCAAATCCTAAGTAATGGATAAAACGATTTATTTAATTCCGGGTGTAGGGGCTAACGATATTATTTTCGAGAACCTTGACCTTTCGGGATATGAAATAGTTCACCTTAAGTGGCCTAAGCACAAAAAGAATGAACATATAGAGACGTATGTAAAGAAGCTGCTGCCGCAAATAAAGAAAGATACTCAGCCTATACTTATTGGTATGTCGTTCGGCGGTGTAATAGCCGTAGAGCTGTCTAAGCTTATCAACCCCTACAAGGTTATCCTTATCTCCAGTATTAAAACTTACCACGAGCGGCCGCTAAAGCTGCTTTTTCTCAATTCATTAAAATTCCACCGTCTGGTACCTGGCAAATTGGTGGTTAATTTCCGTTTTTGGATGCGATGGTTTTTGGGCAAGCTTAGCGATCACGACCACGAGCTGATAAACCGGATGATAGAAGATATTGATATTGAGTTTAACGAGTGGGCTGTAGACCAGGTAATACACTGGAAAAACGAAGAGATACCCGACAACCTGACCCACATACACGGCACCCGCGACCGTATATTCCCGCACTTCTATATCAAAAACGCAATCTGGATAAAAGGCGGCACCCACTTTATGGTAGTCAACCGCGCCAAAGAGATTAGCAAGATAATCCGTAAAGAGCTGGCTGCGCCAAGACAAGTTAGGATACAAACTAATAAGGCCTTGAAGAAGGCATCGTAAGTTTAGATGTAGTTTACATTTTGGTGCCTGTATAGACCTCTGCAAATCTCGTCGTATCACCGCTGGCTTTTTCTACAATCACAGTGGATACATTTACAGATATGTTGTTATTAGAGCAACTGCCATTTCCTGTATATTCAAAGTTATTGTCAGAATCCTCAAGATTTACTTTGTTTAAATTAAATGTCGTTGCCGAATTCATTGCCACTGAATTAAAGTTCACAATGTTATCGCATGAAATACTAACTATATTATTGTCTACTTTGGTAACGGTTATCTCGTAACCGTAGGTATTATTATGGTATAAACCTGCTATACCACCCGCATAGCTGGTATCTGTGTTATCGGTATCTTTATTACAATTAGTAAGGGTTACAGATAACAAAAGTAAGCTGAAGCTTAAGAAGAGAGTAACTTTTTTCATGTGTTAGGGGTTTAGTAAAGCTAAATTATTTTATTTTTCAATATGAGCAAATGTGCTCCTTAGATCCTTTTGTTTTACCTCATTTCAATCCCCCTTTACACCGCTTCGGTTACTTCTCTCAACGGATAGCCCCTATTTAATTGGTTAGCATGGTTTCTCTTGTTTCCTTTGCGGTGCAAATCCATAAGTATGAACAAAAAGTATCTCTACTTGCTGCTGCTGATTATTCCGGTAGTTATTTTAATAGTGGTGTTTTCCCGCAAAAACAAAGGCGAAACCATTAAGCCCCAGCGCAAGGCAATAACCGAGGCAGTGTATGCCTCAGGTTTTTTAGTGCCGCGTAACGAGTATAAAGTATACGCCCTTAGCGATGGCTACGTAGTGGCCAAAAGCAAAGATGGCGGCGATGATGTAAAGAAGGGCGAAGAGATTTTCAGAATACAGAACGATGCCAGTGCGGCTAAACTCGGTGCCAGTTCCTCAGCGCTGGATATGGCGCGAATGAACGCCTCCGATAATTCCCCGGTGTTGCTCGATTTAAAAAGCAAGATAAAAAGTGCCGAAGCCAAATATCGGAACGACTCTATAAACTATATGCGCTACAAAAACATGTTCGATGCGCAGGCGGTTACCAAAACCCAATTCGACCAGATTGCCCTGGCCTATGAGGTTTCGGGCAACGACCTTAAATCGGCTAACGAAAATTTTAAACGCACCAGAGAGCAAATGCAGGTAGAACTTAAGAATGCCCAAAGCGGTGTAGCTGCATCTAATCTCGATTACGGCAACTACTCAATTCGCAGCGTAATGGATGGTATGGTATACGATACTTACAAAGATTTGGGAGAGGCCGTGCGCCGCAACGATTTGGTAGCCTTGGTAGGAGAGAAGGGTAAAAAAATACTGGAGCTAAGTGTAGACCAAAGCGATGTAGATAAAGTAAAAGTGGGCTTAGAGGTAGTGGTAAAACTGGATGTAACAGGCGATAAAATTTACAAGGCTAAGGTTAGCAAGGTATACCCCAACATGAACCAAAACGACCAAAGCTTTAAAGTAGAAGCAGAATTTACAGAAGATTACGATTTAAATTTTGTGCATGTATCGGTAGAGGCTAACATTATTGTAGCTCAAAAAGCAGACGCATTGGTAGTGCCTAAAGGGGTAGTGAATGCCAGCAATGAGGTTGAAGTGAAAAGTATTGGCATGAATAAGATGGTGAAAATTAAGAGGGGCTTAGAGAACCTTGAGTTTGTAGAGATAATGGAAGGTGTGGGCGATAGCGAAGAGATTGTAGTGCCTAAAGCCAAATAACCAGAAGCCATGCAAACTATACAGGAAAAATACAATTGGGTTGATAGAAGGGAATATTCTTTCCGGTCAATCTATTTTGCCTTGCCCGGAGCGCAGATGCACTATGTAGATGAAGGTACGGGCGAAGTGTTGTTGTTCGTGCATGGCACGCCATCGTGGTCGTTCGATTTCAGGCACCAGATAAAGGAGTTAAGCAAAACACACAGGTGCATTGCCTTAGACCATGTTGGCTTCGGTTTATCTGATAAGCCGGAAGACTATCCTTATTCAATTTTGCAGCACTCAAAAAATCTTGAGTTACTGATTAATCATCTTCAGCTTGATTCATTTACAATGGTTGTGCACGATTTTGGCGGACCGATAGGTTTAAACTATGCCATACACCATCCGGAAAAAATAAAGCGGCTGGTAATACTTAATACATGGCTGTGGAGCACGAAGAATGAGCCTGAATTTAAACAGGCTGAAATGATTTTGAAATCGCCGCTGTTGCCGGTGCTTTACAAATATTTTAATTTCTCTGCCCGCTTTCTGGTGCCGCAATCCTGGGGCGATAAGCAGACGCTTACCAAAGAAGTGCATGCACATTACTTAAAACCCTTCAGCAAGGCATCCGAAAGAATGGGCACCATTGCTTTTGCCAAGGCATTGTTGAATGAACAGGATTGGTATGAGCAACTATGGACTAAAGTAGATGTGCTTTCCGGTAAGCCTACCTTGTTTGTGTGGGGCGAGAAAGACAAATTTATGCCGGTTCGGTTTATGGATAAATTTCTTTCGAAGTTTAATAATGCGGTGGCTGTAAAGATTAACGCCGGTCACTTTGTGCAGGATGAAGGACACGGTGAAGTTACTAACCAACTCAAAAAATTTCTAACCAATGCTTAGTGTAAACTTCGAAATAGCTAAAACACACCTGCTGGCCAAGCCCCGGCAAACGCTGATTGCCATGCTGGGGGTTACGTTTGGTATAGGTATGTATATACTGATGATAAGCTTTATGCAGGGCTTTAATGAGTTTCTGGAAGATACACTGTTGTCATCTACACCCGATGTGCGCTTATACAACGATATCAATACCGACTTTTCGCATTCTATACTCGATGATATTACCGATACCGCCAAAGTGCTGAATATAGTGCACCACCCAAAGCCAAAAGACATAACTCCTAATATCAAAAACTCTTCGCGCATTATTGAAGACCTTAAACAGGACAACCGGATTTTAGCCGTAAGCCCGCAACTATCTACCCAGGTGTTTTATGTAAGCGGACCGGTGCAGATAAACGGCTCGCTGAACGGGGTGAATATTCTGGAAGAAACGCAGTTAACCGGGCTGGACGAGAAAATGAAGACCGGTAAAATTGAAAACCTGCTAACGATTGACAATGGTATACTAATGGGCCACGGCCTGGCTACCAAGCTGAATGTGCGCGTGGGCGATATTGTTACACTGGCTTCACCCAAAGGCACCTCTATGCGCTTTAGGGTAGTAGGTACTTTTCAGTTTGGCATTGGCTCTTTGGATAATGTAAAAAGCTATGTAAACCTATCGAAGGTGCAACAACTGCTGGGTAAAGATAACCAGTATGTAACCGAGGTATCGATGAAGTTGAAGGACTACGACCAGGCTACCGATATGGCTAAAGAGTTTGGTGACCGATATGGCTACAAAGCCGACGACTGGAAAACCACCAATGCCAGCGCCATGGTCTCTATACTTATACGCAATGTGATGACTTTTGTGGTTTCGTTTACGCTATTGGTAGTGGCTGGTTTCGGTATCTACAATATTATGAGCATGACTATACAAAATAAGCTAAAGGATATTGCGATACTAAAAGCCGAAGGCTTTTCATCGGGCGATATCCGCACCATATTTTTGGCAGAGAGTGTAACTATCGGAATTTTTGGTGCGCTAACCGGTTTGCTGCTAGGGTTTATAATGAGTAGCGGGGTATATAATTTGCCCTTTCCTAAAAATGATTTTATAAGCATCACCCATTTTCCGGTGGTGTTTCATGTTAAACATTACATGTTCGGCTTAAGCTTTGGCATTATCACCACTTTTATAGCGGGCTTAATGCCAAGTATTAAGGCCGGTAAAATAGACCCGGTAGCAATACTCCGCGGTTAAGTCGGAATTACGAATGAATTCAAAGGCAATGAAAGAAGAAAT
>DATGXP010000464.1:0-5637 GCA_035298845.1 Chitinophagales bacterium | reverse complement strand
AGCGATCAGAAGATAGGCCTATCGTTCGGCCTGCACTCGCGACCCGAGGGGATATCTACACTGCTATATAGCAAAACCGAAAATGGCGAGGTGCGTACCCTGCCTAATAAAAACCTGGAAATGCCCAAGGCTTTTCATACCGTGTTGGGCTACGAGCTCACCTTTGCCAACGATTTTCAGTTTAAGGCAGAAGGCTATTTTCAGTACCTGTTTCATCAGGGCATAGCCACCGACCCTACCAGTGCCCTATCGTTGATGAACGCCACTAACTCGTTGTATGCGTTTGCGCAAAACACCACTTACACCAGCAAGGGAACCGGTATGAACTATGGGTTGGATGTAACCCTGCAAAAGTTTTTCTCTAAAAACTATTACTTCCTGTTTACCGGTTCGGTGTTTAACTCTACTTATAAAACACTGGGCGGCAAAACATATAATACTACGTTTAACCGCAACTACACCATCAATGCTATGGGCGGCAAAGAGTTTAGAGTGGGCAAGCACAAGGCTGCTGTGTTTGGCACAAATGCCAAAATACTGTTGATGGGCGGCAATCGCTATACTCCCCTGGATGAAGCTCAGTCAATTGCGCAGAATACAGCTGTAGAGGATGTAAACCGTATTAACCAGGCACGGGCACCGCTTTATTTCAGGTTTGATATTGGCGTTAGTTATAAGTTTAACTACAAGAAAACCACCCATACGCTTATGCTGGATATACAGAACGTAGTGGGCTACAAAAACATTTACTCACAGTTTTACGATGAGAAGAGTAAGAGCATTAAATACCTGTATCAGCAAGGGCTACTACCGCTGTTTAATTACCGGTTAGAGTTTTCTACCAAGTAGTCGCGCGGCATATATCTACATAAAAAAAGGGAAGCCTTATGCTTCCCTTTTTTTATGTAGATAAACTACATTTTAATCTATAAGTGTAAGCTTTATGCTTTTAACTTTTGCGCCTTGTTTTACATGTACAAAATAAATACCCGGTGCGGCATGCAGGTTTAGTGCCGCAGTGCTAGTGGTAAAGGTAGTATCCATTACTACCTGCCCAACTGCATTGGTTATTTCAATTTCGCGTTGCACATCATCGGCAAACTCAATTACAAAACTACCGGTATTCGGGTTCGGATATAGTTTAACACCCGCTAAAGCAGCTACATCTTTTACACTTACGCTAACGGCATTGTAGGTGGCAGAGCGGTTAGTGCAGCCATTGGTATCGCTCACCTCTACATAATAAGGGCCGTTTTGGGTTATGGTCAGTTTAGGGTCTGTAGAGCCATCCAGAATAGTGTTATTAAAATACCATTGATAGCCCGCCGATGGTGTAGATATCAGGGTGTCGTTTTCACGGGTTATTACCGGTACCGGCGGTAGTGGAAATGCCGTAACAATCTCCGGCGTCGATACCGCGGTGCAGTTGCCCGCACCGGTAACTGTAACCGAATAAGCGCCGCTGGTATTTACCGTTATGCTTTGTGTGGTTTCGCCATTGCTCCACAGGTAAGTTACAGTGCCTACAGGTGCACTTAGCATTACATCATCGCCTGTACAGAAGTTAGTATTGGTAGCCGCTGTGATAGTGGCCGCCGGAAGTTGGTTAACCGTTAGGTTAAGGGTAACTATGCTATCGCAGCCGTTTATGGTTTGCAGTGTATCTAAGTACGTTCCACCCGCTGTTAGAGAAACGCCGTTGTAATCATAGCTTTCGCCGCTGCAAATGCTTTGGCTAAACTGCGATGCAGCGGGCTGATATACTGTAACCGTATGCGTGGCCGTAGCCGAACAGTTAGCACCCACCGTAGCCGTTACGGTATAGGTAGTAGTACTTGTAGGCGATGCAGTGATAGATACATTCGTTCCTAATCCATCAGCCCAGGTGTAGGTATTGCCACCATCAGCTGTAAGTGTTACACTTTGCCCGGCGCACGATTGCGTGGCGCCGGTTATAGATGCCACCGGTGCGTTGGTTACCGTTACAGTGTGCTGTGCAGTAGCCGAGCAGTTGTTACCATCGGTTACCGTTACCGTATAGGTAGTGGCACTTACCGGTGCAACTGTAGCCTGTGCATTGGTGCCCAAACTGTTGCTCCAGTTATAGCCGGTGCCGCCGCTGGCGGTTAATGTAGCCTGCAAACCTGCGCATATAGTGGTTGGCCCGCTGATAGCAGCATTCGGCAGTGTGTTTACGCTAACCGTTACACTTGCCGTAGCCGAACAGTTGTTTGCATCGGTACCGGTTACAGTGTAGGTAGTGGTGTTTACTGCCGCAAAGGCAATACCGTTGCTTGCCCCGTTATTCCAAACGTAGGTAGCCGCGTTGCTGCCATTTAGTGTTACAGCTGTCCCTGCGCACACGGTAGTGGCAGATGCATTCGCTGTTACCGCAGGTAATTGGTTAACTGCTACCGTTTTGCTTACCGTAGCTGTGCAGCTATTACCATCGGTTACAGTTACGGTATAAGTAGTTTGGCTGGTTGGCGCTACGCTCACCTGTGCGTTGCTGCCTAAGCTGTTGCTCCAGCTATAGCTTGCGCCACCGGTAGCAGTAAGTTGTGTTGAAGAACCTGTGCACACGGCACTGGCACCATTAATACCTGCGTTAGGAAGTTGATTAACGCTAACCGTTTTACTGGCCGTAGCTGTGCAGGTATTGGCACCGGTTACAGTTACCGTATAAGTAGTTTGGCTGGTAGGCGATACACTCACCTGTGCATTGCTGCCCAGGCCGTTGCTCCACGCATAGGTGCCGCCGCCACTAGCGGTAAGCGTAGCGCTGCTACCGTTGCATATAGTAACGCTCACCGGTGTAATAGAGGCAGTAGGGTTGCTGTTAATAGTAAGGTTAATGGTCACAATGCTGTCGCAGCCTGCTGCATTGGTTAGCGTATCTGTGTAAGTGCCGTTGCTGGTCCAGGTATAATCGCCGCTGGGCGATGTATAGCTGCCGCAGGCACTCGCCGTAATGCTACCGGTAGTAGGTGTGCAGGGTATTGCACCTCCGGCTACGGTGGCCCCAAGGTCTACCGGTGTGTAGTTGGCGCGTATGGCACCATCAAAATCAACCGTGGTTGTCAGCCCCGGTGTGCCCGCCTGGTTGGCAGGCGAGTTTAGTGGTATATGCAAATTGGGCGCTGTGCCAATTATGCTGGTGTATAGCGGGTCAGCCGAAATACTGTTACCATCAAAACCGGTACCCGCCAGTTGAGCTATGTTAAGCGTGGTATAGTCCGAGCCACCTACATTGGTGTATACAAAATTAGTACCAGTACCGTATATGTCGTTGTAGTTGCTTACAGCGCTCAGGGCCGAGTTAAAATACGTGCCGTAGTTTTTACCGGTACCGGTGCTGGTGTTGCGGTTGTTTACAAAAATATTGTTCAGCACCACCAGGCTGTCATACACCGAGCTGCCATATATCAGCATACGGCGGAAAGCGTACGAGTTAAGGTTATTGCTATACGTATTACTGTTGGTGCCACCTATATACACACTGTTGTGGTATACCTTCAGTTTCAGGTTCACGTTGTTGTTATTGGTGTTATCCCATATACCCGATATCAGCGCATTCTGCACGCTGGTGCCATCGGTAGGGCGTAGGCCAAGCGATATAATGTTGTTGGTTATAGTGTATTTACCCAGCGAACTTGTAGGCAGGTATATACCGGTTAAGCCTACAAAGTTGCCCGCATTACCAATATTGTTTGGAGCATACAGGCCATACACCTCGTTTCCATCTACCGTAATAGTACCGGTGCCGCCGTTAGGCACTATACCGTGTATGTAGCAGGTATTGCTGCCCGCACCATAGGTGGTGCGCAAACCGTGTACACTATTATTAGATATGATATGGTTGGTACTGCCCGCCGTCTGCATACAGATACCCGCCATAACGCTGCGTGCGTAGTTGCCTATTTGCTGCGATGATGTTCCTCCACCGGCATTAATAGGAAAGTACTGGTTAAAGTTGCTCGAGTTGGCAGTAGACAGGTTAAACACACGGTTGTTGGTAGTAGTAGTAGGCCCCAACAAACCACTGCTGTAGTTGTATATACCAATCACATCAGCGTATGTCCAGCCGGTAGGCGGGTAGGCCGCATCGCTGGTCAGGTTGGCTATAGTGTTGTTATCAATAGTAACCGCACCGGTGCTTTGGTTCCATATACCTACTACTACGCCCATGCCACCGGCATGTATGCTGCTGGTATCGGTAGCGCTGCCCACGGTGTTGCCACTTACAGTAGTTACACTGGCACCGCCAATATTTATACCGCTAAAAGTCTGGCTGCCAGAGTTAGGATTTGATAATCGTACGTTTTGTATAGTATTATTGCTAACCGTATTAGCGCCCAGGGCATATATACCGGTAAAGTCGGTGTAGCTGGTGTAGCCGCGGTAGCCGTTAAACACCCACGGTGTGCCTGCTGTGCCGCCCTGCGGGCCACGGCCGCCTATGTAGTTGCCCGAAATCACATTGCCCGTAGCACCTACGCCCGGTGCAAAATAAATGCCCGTTAAAAACGAACCGGTAGTAGTTAAGGTAGAGTAGAAGCTGTTACCGGTAATTTTCCAGTCGCCGCCGGTGTTGCCGGTAGCGGTTACTACTATACCACCGTTGGTTGGCGGACCGTTACTGAAACCCATGAAATTATAAATCTCATTATCCTTAATGGTAATAAACCCGTTATTGTTAGGCGCTGCCGAACCGTTGGCGTATATAGCTGTGTAGCTCGCCGCAGCATTGTTGCCTATCTTGCAGTTCTGTATCACATCATACTTATTGCCGGTGCCGGTGTTGCTGGTGCTTATAAGTATGGTAGACGAGCTGCTGCTGCCACTGCATTTTATATCCAGGTATTGCAGGGTATCGTTATACGCATTATTAATAAACCTGAACACCGGGAAGGTGCTGCTGGTTTGTGTATTTTTAAACTGCCACATTATGCTGCTGCCTTGTCCGCCCGGGCGGCCATCTATGGTTATATCGTGCCCGTGGTTAAAGTCCACCAGGGCAAAAGCGGTGGTAACACCCGATGTAACCAGCGCAGTGCTTACACTGGCTGCGGGGCGTATTACCACCCGGCCTGTACCGGCGTTATTGGTAAACACCACCGGAAAAGTTTCTACACCGGTATAACTGCTGCTAAACTCAAAAATACACTCACCGGTTACGGCGTTGGCATTCAGCAGTGTAGCCAGTTCGGTAAGGTTGTTTACAGTAGTGGCGCCCACCGTGCCCGGTATGGTGTAGGTGCCGGCGCTTATCTGCGCGCGTAGTGCCGACGAACCAAATAAAAGCAAGGCAACAACAGCCAGCTGGGTAATCTTTTTCATGGATACATAAATTAAGGCGGCCAATATACAAATACCAGTTGGCAGTCCACAGTTGGCAGTCCACAGTTGGCAGTCGGCAATAAATACAATTGTGAAACAAGTAGCAGCCTGCTTCTTCCATTCCTCAATTCTTGCTTACTAATTTTACTTTAGCCTTATGCAACATATACCTGGCCTGTTAACCCCCGTGGTTATTTACCTGTTTATTTTTCTGCTAAACGTGGCGCTGCCCGGCCGCTGGGTCACCGGCTATGTAACCCGTACCGGCTCTACAGAAAAACTGCGCTACCACCTTAA
>DATGXP010000463.1:0-4357 GCA_035298845.1 Chitinophagales bacterium | reverse complement strand
CAGAGACCGGCAACCCTAACTCAGTATCGGATGCCGGTGTGGGTGCTTTGTGCGCACGCTCAGCGGTGTATGGTGCATGGCTTAATGTGAAGATTAACGCGGCCTCCTATTCTGACAAGCGTTACACGGCCCGCAAACTGGCCAAGGGTAAGGAAATACTGGACAAGGCGAAAGAGATGGAACGAAAAGTGCTGGGGATAGTGGAGAGGAAAATTGGATAGTCGACAGTCAGCAGTTCGCAGTCGGTAAAAGATGCAAATACAGTAAATACAAACATTAATAAAGACAAATGATAAACCTGATAACGGAGATAATTGAGAGTGTAGGCCCAAGGCCTGCGGGTAGCGAAGCAGAACGCAAAGCTCAGCTGTTGGTAGCCGATAAATGTAAAGAGTTTACCCCTAAAGTGCTGGTGCTGGAGTTTGAAGAATACCTGCATGCCCGGTTTGGCAAGTTGAAGTATTACAGCCTTCTCTTTTACATAGCCCTGTTGCTTTATTATTTCGACCAGCCGATAATAGCCTTGGTGGTTTCGCTGCTCAATGCAGTTGCCTTTGTGCTCGACTTTATGACCTATCGGGTTATCCTCCAAAGTTTCCCCGGCAAATTAGGTAAATCGTGGAATGTAGAAGCCACGCTTGAACCACAGGGCGAAGTAAAAAACACCCTGGTGTTTAGCGGCCACATAGATAGCGTATACGAGTTTAAGTGGTGGTATAAACTAGGCCAGCAGGGTGCGCAGCTAACTGTAATAGGCGGCGCCATCATGGTATTGTTCCCCCTATTTTGTTTACTCACAATTTTGATAAGCGGGGGCTGGTCTTTCTATGTTTTTTTAGCATTTGTACTATTATCTCCGTCGCTGGTTGCTTACTTTAACATGCATGGCGAGGAACCCGTAGATGGCGCCTGCGATAACCTATCGGGTGTGGCTATTGCCTTTGATGTGGTTAAACATTTTGCCGACCCGAAGAATCATGGAAAATCTACGTTGAAGAATACCCGCCTAAAGTTTGTAAGTTTTGGCAGCGAAGAAACAGGCCTCACCGGTTCGTGCGCCTATGTTAAGGTGCAGAAAGATGAACTGTTAAAAGAAAAAGCACACCTGGTAAACATAGACAGCATCCGCCTGCCCGAAGAGGTTTGTATTATAAAGGGCGAAACGATGAACGGCACTACGTACGATAAGAACCTGATAGCGCGTTTGCAAAAAAGTTTTGGCGATAAAAATATTCCCATTAAAACCGGCTCTACCCCTATTGGCGGTACCGATGGTGTTTTCTTTATCCGGGCCGGTATACCAGCCGTATCTATGATTGGCCTTGGTATGGACAAACTGGACCCTACATACCACACCCGCCGCGATGTAATAGCTAACCTGAATCCGGAAGCATTAGAAAATGTAAAAAGCGGGTTGATTGAGTTTGTAGAACAGTGGGACGGGAAATAGTCAGCAATTGGCAGTCGGCAAATAAATACAATACATGCAAAGCAAATATTCTTTAACCGCCTCATTTGTCATTTGCACATTTGTCTACCTGATTGCATTCACGGTAGCATTTGCATTTGTGTTCTTTTATGAGGGAACTTTAAGCCGCCTGTGGATTGCTTTAATAGCGGATGTAATTGCTACGGTAGTTGTTTTTATTTTCAGCGTGCTATTTAAAAACTCAAGTTTATACGACCCTTACTGGAGTGTAGCGCCGCCGTTAATAGCCTGGTATTGGATAGAAACCGGGCAAAGTGGGTTTGGTACAGACATTATAATGCTTGCGATATTATTATGGGCTATCCGGCTTACACTTAACTGGGCGCGTGGCTGGCAGGGCTTGGTGCATGAGGATTGGCGCTATGTTATGTTGCGTGAAAAGAACCCCAAACTATACTGGCTCACTAATTTTGGGGGCATACACATGTTTCCTACCATCATGGTTTTTCTGGGCATGTTGCCGGTATATTTTGCCACCACCTATGCTGCCTATATGTTGTGTGAGGGGTTTCAATACAACGACCTGGTGGCCGTAGGCTTTCTAGTTTGTGTAGCGGCTGCTATAATAGCGCTGGTAGCCGATGAACAGATGCGCCGGTTCAAAAAGAAAGCGAAGCCCGGTGAGTTTATAGATGAAGGCATTTGGAAATACAGCCGCCACCCCAATTACTTTGGAGAAATACTTTTCTGGTTTGGGCTATGGGTAATGCAGATGTCTACCGCGCCTAATTACTGGTGGACCGGTATCGGATGGGTGGCTATGCTTATCATGTTTAAGTTTGCATCTATACCCATGATGGAAGAAAAGAACCTAAAGAGCAAGTCCGGTTATGCCGGTTATGTAAAGCGTGTTTCGGTGCTGGTACCCTGGTTTAGAAAGGCCGGTTAACACAATTAGTGGCATCAAAATTTCACATTAACACTTTTCTTCAAAAGAAATATTCTCCGCACATCGCGGTGCGCATTCCCCATTTATTCCCCGTTAAGCCCACAAAAACTACTGATTTACTAGACTTTTCATTACAGGCATGGCTTTTGGGCTATAGGCAGCAGGGAACGGTTTCGGGTTTTTAATACAACAAAAACAATATGAAACCGTTCCTTTTATATATCACAACCAAAACAAAAAAACTGAATGGCATAACACTACTTATTTTTTAATCACTTAAAACAAATAAGTATGGAAACCAATGAAAAAAGTGGTAAAGTTACCAAGCGGGCTTTTGCAGGTACAGTGATAGTTCTCCTTCTACTAAACAGCCTCACCCTTTATTTTTATATGAATACCCGGCACGAAAAGGCCGATGTAACCACGCAGAAGACAGCGTTAGAGCAACAATTCCACAACCTCTCTGATACCTTTACTTTAAGAAGTGAAGAGCTTGAACAGTTTAAAGGCAAAACAGCTGAGTTAGACCAGGCCATCGTAGCTAAACAAGCTGAGCTTGATAAAGCCAAACGGGAATTAACGGCTTTATTCAGCAAAAATAAACTTACACAGCGCGAGTTAGATAAAGCACAGAAGATGATTGCCGAATACCAGGCCAGCATATCTGAAATGACTGCCAAAGTTGAGCAACTTACCAAAGATAAAGAACAACTGCTGGCTACTAATACCCAGTTGAATACCGACCTTACTACCGAACGGGGTAATACCACGCGCTTAACCGAGCAAAACACCGGTTTATCTAAAAAAGTTGAATTGGGTTCATTATTGCCAATAGCAAAAGTAGATGTAGAGGCAATTAAGAAACGTAACAATGGTAAAGAAGTAGAGGTAAAACGTGTGAAAGCGGCAGAAAGCCTGAAAATCAGTTTTGAAACAGGAGCAAATAAAGTGCTTGACCCGGGACCGCTTAGCCTGTATGTGCGCATCATCAATCCTAAAGGTGAAACCATTGCAGTAGCCGACCAGGGTTCGGGTGAAATAACTTCAGCTACACAACCAGAGCCGGTGAAATTTACCAAGAAGGCCGACTTCAACTACGAACAAAGCAACAAAAAGGTGATAGTTTACTGGAGCCAGAACATTAAAGATGCCGGAACATATACTGTAGAGGTTTACCAAAACGGTTATGTAGTTGGCTCAGGTAAAGTAACCTTAGTATAACAAGATAATATTGGCGACCATGCTTATAAGCATAGTTGAACCTCCCGCTAGCACGGGAGGTTTTTTTTATGCTCTAAACGCCAAACATCTTCTTCAACTCCATCCACAAGGCCTTTTTATCGGCATCGCTTTTAAACAGCTTTTGCAAAGGTTCACTTTTCAGCATTTGCACACCATCTATGTTATAGGCATAATGTTTTCTCAACTTCAGGTTTTTGCTTATATCCATTTCGCCAAATACAATCAGCGTTTTAACCGGAAAGCTCTTGCGCAGCCAGGCAAGCGATACATCTTTGGCAAAAGATGCGTTTACCAACACAACATCATCTTCCTTTAATTTGCACGCGCTCACAATTTTCATCAATTGCGCACGCTCCTCCCCTTTTAACAATTCGCCGGCATCAGATGTGAACAATAAAACCGTTTCCGCACCGTCTTTACCTTCAATACCCACTGTTTTGCTGTTTTCCACAGCCACGGCGGTTTTAAACAGTTTTTTCTTGTTAAAAATGAGCGAAGGACTGGCAAGTTCAAGCATATGATAAGCTAATTAAATGTTCAAAAATAACCGGTTACAACAAAGGCAAAATAGAAAGTTATTCTATTTTTGTTCGTATCGGACTCTCACTAAATCGTGTAACACATGGGATACAAAATAACCGTTGAAAAAACGAAGTCATCGGGCCTTAGCCAGATTGACTTTAACAATCTTCCTTTTGGGCGACATTTTTCTGATCATATGTTTATTGCCGACTATT
>DATGXP010000462.1:0-5020 GCA_035298845.1 Chitinophagales bacterium | reverse complement strand
GTTCTGCGTTATAATCAACGGTACCACAATTCCTTTGTGCCTGTAGAGGACTGATGCCTACTACCAACAACCCTAAATACAGATACATTTTCATATTAAATACTTTATGGTTAAAGAAATATTTAATACAAAAATGCTCCCCGAACCTGGTTTACACAATAGCCTAAAAGACTAGGTTTAGTTAAATCTGCCATCGTAAAAAAAAGAGTGCAGCCTATTCCATACCGGTAAACAGGTATTACAGCAATAACACGCTAAAAACATTAACAAAACCTCACCCAAACGGCTAGTGTAAAAAACTGTGTCCGCAATTGTTTTGCAGCAATGTTCAACTCACTCAATATGAAAACTGTAAAAGCAAGAAGTTACTCTGTTTATTCCCTAATAGCCATGCTGCTGTTTTTATTGCCGGTTGTTACTATAGCTCAGGTCTCAAAAGACAGCCCGGCTACAAACACAACAATAAAAACCAGTAAGCTTGAAATTACCACCCAAAACAAGGTAATAACAGTTGCAAAGCAAGATACCATTGAGCAATCATCGCACAATAAAACTATAAGCAAAAAAACTGTAGTAAAAAAGCATACAAGTAATAACCCGGCTGCAAATAGTGCTTTAAACCCGGGAGAAGTATTTACTGTTGTATTCGACAAAAACGGCAAAATTATAGATGGCTACCCACAATATGTATCTATAAATGATTATATAGCTTTTGACCTGGAAGCACTGGCTAAAAAGGCAGAAAAAGCGGAGGAAGTATTTGCTAAAAAGCTAAAAGAGGTTGAAGAAGCCTTAAAAGGACCTAGCCCATCATGCTACAGTGAGCGTTGTTTTTCTGAGATGCGTCCTTCTATGAATAGCTTTTTCAATCAGGAAATTATAAAACAGGGTAATTGCTATACACCTTTTAACTCTGCATACCAGGATAGTTTGCAGAAAAAATACACCGACATAGATCCTTTCGCAATAATTATTCAGCTTAAATACAATGGTAAGGCACTTGTAATCAAACCAATATCCTTTAATATATCTGCGGCCAAACAAAAAGGAAATACATATAAAATAGCAAACATTCTCAGCGAAAACGGAATTGATATAACAGCCACCAAAAACCTGGAAATAGAAATTACCATTCACGAATACAACCGATTAAACAAGGTTATCCGGAGTGTACTTGATGATCTGGAAAAACAAAAAATAACATACTACGATTATGATAACTGGCTACCACGCACAACCCTTGAATCAATCAAGGAAGAAATGGATGCCGTATATCTCACACTGATAGAATACAATATGCTCAAAATGGTGGAAACAGGCTGCTGTCAGTTAGAAATAGCAGGCATTACAAATATGCTTGATTCAATAAATGCAAGGCACTGCAAAGAACATGCAATTGCCGAAAAGGTTATTTGCAAAAACATTCCCTGGCTGGTAAGCACCGCCTGGATTGCCGGAAAACCAAGGCTAAACCCCTTAGGGCTTAAAGATGAAGGAACGCTTAGCGAAACCGTTGAAGATTTAACTTTCAAAAACCAAGTAATGCGTTACAAAGTAGCAGGCTTCGATTCTCTTATACGAAAATGCAAATCGAAAAATTGTGTAAGCGATATAAATACAATGTTATTTAAAAGAGATTATTTACAAGATCTGGTGCTTAAAAACGAACAAACAATTGAACTAAAAAACGCACAGATTGCTAGCAACAATAAAAAACTATTAGCGCTTACCGAGGAATATAAAATACTCAACCAGATGCGCTATTTCGTGTCGCATAACCGCGAAATATTTATTATGCGCAACCACGATGCAGCCAATAAATTGGAGTTGGCGGAGCAATGGCTTCCGTTTAAACAAGTTAGTTACGAGCAGGCTGAAAAAGTTCGTATTGTAACTTACAATATCGAAGAAGCCGCTAAATTGGGCTATGGCGAAACCACCGTGCAAATAGACGATGAACCTTCTTTGTTTACCGAACAATTTTTGAAAGTTACGGATGAAGTGATGAAGCAGCAGGAAAAACTGCAAGCGGAAATTTTAAAAAACAAGGGGGCAAGGGCGATGCCTGATGGTGCCAAAACGAATGAAGATTTAACCAATAAGATAAATTGCTTCATTAAAAACTATTCACGCATTATATGGCTTAGCGCGCAAACCGCACCCATTACCGATTATAAACTGGAGGAACGCGGACCGGTATACCGCACCGAAGTGCAAACCCCTAATAAGAAAAACAAGATACCGGCTTTGGTGCAGTATCAGCTAACCAATACGGTTGCCGGTAACGCTACCAAAACATTTACTACAGATTCGTTTGCCTATAAAGTATACCGCAAACTTTATGTACAGGTAATGGCAGGTATATCGTGCGCATTGGGCGGCGGCGTTAAGTATGGCCGCGTAAACACGGTTTACAACAGCGCTAACGGCACTTTTTCTTCTACGGCCTTAAAGCCTTACGATGTGGTGATAGGCATAAAGGTATTCCCTATGGGCTTAAACATACGCCGGTGGTTCCCTTCGGTGGGGCCTAAGCGCTATCACAACATGCTTATCCGCCGCGGCGACCACGCCGTTAACCGCATATCGTTTATGGCGGGTATGGGCGTATCGCAAAGCCAGTTAAGAAATTACTTTTTAGGTGTTGGCTACGAGATTGTTCCCGGCCTTGGAATAAACACCGGTGTAAATTTTTACGGTCAAAACCATTTTAAGCTAGAGAACGGTACGCTTATATTGCAGGAACAGCGCTTTAAACCCGCCGCTTTTGTAGCCATAACTGTCGACCCTGTGGTAATGATTCGCGCCAGCAACTTATTCAACTTTAAACTCTGAAAAATATGAACCGATTACAAATTACCGGTGTTATAGTATTTGCCTTTATCATTCTTTTGTTTAGTGGTTGCGACCCTGATACCAAAGAATTTACAGAAACACCCATAAGCGGAAAACTGTATTATCAAAACACCCTATTAGGCTATGCCGATTATATACCACTGCCTAATACTGATGTATACTTAACCGATAAGCAGGATTTTACAACCTACCTGTATAACGTAAAAACCGACAGCACCGGCTACTTTAAATTTACGCATAGTACAAAAGGCACCCTATACCTGGTTGCCGAACATACCGCTGCCAATGTGCGTTACGCCGGCACTTTAAATGCTACAGACTTAAAAGGCAAATTTGTTCTGCTGCCCGATTCTAACCAGGGGCTTATTGTAACAGTATTAGACGAAAACGAGCAACCACTCAATAATGCTACAGTGTGCCTGTTTACAAACTCCACAGCTGCTTTAACGGGTAACTGCGATGGTGCCATTACCCCATCGGGCACAACCAACAGCCTGGGCTCATATTTTTTTCCCAATCTACCTGCAAACACCACATATTATGCTAATGTTCTTAAAGTGGCGGGCCAGTATAACTATGTAGCCACCGGTTCTAAACTAATACCGGCAAACACCACCCAACCCGAACGGCTAACGCTTTTTGCTACCCGCAAATACGGCCCGAAATTAAAGATAGAGGTAAAGGATGACCAGCAGCAGATAGTTAACGGATTAAATGTTTGCCTGTTTGTAAATACAAATACAGCCGCCAACGGCAACTGCGCGCCAACCAATGGTTTAGGCATTGCAGAATTTACAATGCTGGGAGCTACTGATTATTATGTGCATATAAACGAGACTATCGGCAATTGGATTTACACCTTCGAGGGCTGGGTTACCTTTGCCCCCAATAGCCTTACAGATATTACAAGGCAGATAACTGTAACGCGTACAGCGGTTACCACCAGCAGGCTACTTGTAATTTTAACCGATGCAGCCAGCACACCTATGAACAATATGCGCGTGTGTGTATTTACCAGTGCAACGTTTGCTAATTCGGGTACATGCACCAATAGTGTAGCCTCCAATTACACCAATAATTTAGGCCGGATAGAATTTACCAACTTACCCACGCCTCAAAAATATTACGTTGCTGTACATGACACTATTGACCAGGTTATCTACACAGGATTAAACTCCAAATTAATTAGCAACTCATCCGACTCGATTCTTGTTATTGTAAACTAATTTTCTGCGTTGCTATGTTTATGGAGTTAAAAATGCCATGAGCATAGCAATGTCTTCCAAATGAATCGTAATACGGCTAATGATTAATCTCTGGTATCACACCAATCGCCCAATCACAAATATCATAGTTCACACACTCAGCTAAAAGTACTTCTCGCACTCTTTCCAGTACGACATAAATGAGCCCTTCACAAAAGGAACCTGCCCAAACATCCATTGCGGTTCATCTTTAGTGCCCGGGTAATGCATAAACGCCGGGTGGGCCTTTGAATAAACACCGGCAAATTCACCCGTGCCCAATACATCTTCCACATGGCCGGTATATATTTTAAGGCCCCTTACATTTTGGGCCAGCGAGCATATAAAGGTAAGCACCTTCTCCGACACAGGGTACTGCTGATAATGGCGTGGCTCTAATAACAGCAACCGGTTGGCATCCATATCATCGCGCCAAAGCGGGTCCAGGTTATAGGCATTGTACAGCAACAAGGGTTTGCTGTGGTCAAACTCAGGCATGTCATACGCGGGTAGCTTAGTCGTAAGTTGCATCTCAGCCACCTCTTGCATCACCTGCGGCACCGGCATATGCGGAAGCTCCTCATAAGTATGGTCTAAAAAAGTCCCGCCTTGATTGGTGTGGCAATACCGGTTGATGTTTTGCTGGTTGCAGTAATATTTTTTTACCGAAAACGTACCTGCCACCCACTGCCAGCTCAGCGTGTTACTGGCTATATCGTGGTCGGCCAGGTGATAATACAACCAGCGCGAAGGTACCCGCCAATGTGCCTGCGCTATGTTGCACGCTACCGATGCTACATACATCCGCAGGTGGTTATGCATATAACCGGTGCTATATAATTGCGTTATTCCTTCATCTATAGCCTTTATACCCGTAGTGGCATTAAGCAGTGCGGCAGGTATAGCACGATGCGCTACCG
>DATGXP010000461.1:0-9788 GCA_035298845.1 Chitinophagales bacterium | reverse complement strand
GTAAGGTTACCGCTGTTAGCCAGTATACCTGTTTCCAGTTCAAGGGCCGTGGTTACATCTATATTGCTGCTGGCCTGTACTGTAGCAGTAGTGCCGGCTGTTTTACTTACGTGCAAGGTAGTGAAGGTAGTTCTGCCGGTTATGGCTTGTGCGGCATTGCCCGTTAATACTACTTTACCTGCACCGGTTACGGTAGATGGGGTAGCAGTAGTGCTACCGGTCCAGTTGCCGCATACGGTTAGGGTGCGGGTGCTGTTAATACCTACGGTAGCGCCTGCCTGCACGGTAATGTTACCTACCTGTGCGCCTGCTGCATTTATTATAGGGAAGAAGTTACCGCCCGATGGGTTGGTTGGTATCACCACATCCGATGCACAGCTGTTAGGCACTACGTTAGCGCTCCAGTTGCCGGCGTTAAACCAATCGGTTGGTGTGGCTACCACGTCGCCCTGCCAGGTGTTAGGGCCGCAAGTAGCTGTAACCGCTAAGGCGGCACTTGCAGTAGCACTGCATCCACCAGCATCTGTAACAGTTACAGCATGTGTGCCGGCCATTGCTAATGCTGCATTGCGTGTAAATGAACTTACGCTGCCTGCTGCATAGCTATCCGGTGTAGACCAGGTATAGGTTGGTGTTCCTCCTGCATTGGTAGAAACCGAAGCAGTATAAGAAGGAGTGCCACACACACTTAGCGATGTTGTAGAGCTGTTAGCATTGCTGTTATCGGTTAAGGTTACCGAAGCAGTTATGGTACTGCCGGCAAACTCTATCGCACCAATATCTGGTGTAGAGGCATTGCGGGTAGCCAGCAAATAATCATCGGCAATATTTAAAGAGAAGCCTGCACCGGTTGTTATCGGTGTGCCCTTACCATCAATTAAACAGTTAGAGCCGCTTGCAGGCGATAAATCCGAAGTAGGGGTGCCTTGACTAAATGTTATTTGCGCGTTCTGCGAATTTTGCTCGCGCGGTGTTACAAAAGCGTTCTTCCAACCGGCAAATGTTGAGTGAGCATTGGTTATGCCGCCATAACCAGAGGTTAAAACACCGCCATAATAATTAGCGGCCGGTACGTAATAGTTATTGTAATCTGTATTAAAGTTAGGCGTGCCTCCGTTATAAGGGCGAACATACACGCCAAGGTTTGCCGATGTGGCACTTCCGGTAGACGTTCGCACATTATAGAAAATATTGTTGCGGCATACTACACTGTTCATTATGGTGCTGGCCAAAAAGCAAGCCGACCAGCCATTGTTACCGGTGGTGGTATTTCCACCTACATACACCGAGTTATAGTAATACTTGCTGGCATAGTTAACGCTGGCATCATGTATACCATAAATCTGAACGTTGTTGGTGTTGGCTCCATTGGTAATAATAATCTGGTTATTATATACATCATAAGGCCCGTCAACAATCCTTATACCATCTATGGTGCCCACCAAAGTGTAGTTGTCGAACGAAGTAGTATTGGTAAGGCCGTAAATTTTGTTTCGTGCTATAGTACCGTTACCTAAATCCACACTTATTGCAGCTACATCCGGCCCCTGAGCTGTAGAGGTAGAAGTACACTTAAGATTATAGATAGTGTTATCACTTATATTCAGGTTAACGTTGCCACCTGCTACAGCATTAGCCTGTATGCCGTGCAGGGCAAACTGGTAGCCATAGTTAATATCACCCAGCACATTCCACACTGTAGAGTAATCATTTCTGCTGGATGTAGATATTTCATAAATAGTGTTGTGGTCGATACTAGAGTTGGCTCCTACACTGGCCACTTTAATGCCTGAGCATGAACCCGCAGTGGTATTAGTATTGTTGTCTTTAATGTTAGCTATGGTATTGTAAGAAATATTTATCCTGTCGGGGCTGGCAGAAAGTATACCACGGGCAACCGATCCGCCGGTAGCAGAGGCGCCACCAACTGTTATGCCCAACGTAGAAGATGCGTTGCCGATTATATTAGGGCTTCCGCTTTGGCCTACATTGGTAACACCACCTTCTACTTCTATACCCACAAACGTTGGTGCATTTGTGCTGGTCATGGCCATATTCTGAATGGTATTGCCCGAAATATTAGTAACCACTGCAGATGCAGGTGCTCCGAAAGCATCATAGTATATAGCCACTATTTTGCCATTGCTGGTAACAGTGTAAGGCAGGCCGCCACCTGTAATAGTAGAGCCGCCAATAAGGTTGCCTGTTATTGTATGGCCGTTTCCGTAGTTTACATAAATACCATAGATGGTACCGGTACCAATACCTATGTTGAAATCGGGTTGTGTACAGCTGTTGCCTGTTATAACAGCGTTATTGGCAACATTTTCCAGCGCTATGCCCGCAGAATTATAATTATATACCCAGTTGCCGGTGATAGTAACCGCAGCCAGGGGGTTGTCTGCATATATGCCATACACTCCTATGCTGGTGCTATAGTTATGTATTGTGCAGTTTTCTATAGTCACGTTTGCTGCTACACCACCAACATTGGCGGTGTAAACCTGTATGCCTGATCCATTATTTTGAATATCACAGTTATTGATTTTTCCATCTACACAACCATCCAGAAAACCAAATGTACCAAAACTGTTGTTTGTATTAATTAATACCAGGTTCCTTTGAGTGCCCGATCCACCGTTAAAGGTTACTCTATCTGCGCCATTTATTCTAATCAGCAGATCTGAACTATAAGCACCCGACAGAGTTCTTACAGGGCCATCTGATTGGACAGTAAGTGTATAGCCACTGCCGCAATACTCTGTCCATTGCAGCAAGCCGTTAAGGCCGGTTTCGGCAGTATTAGATACCACATTTACTAACAGGTTTCCGTTTAAGCCATTAGCGTTAATTGCAGCAAATAAGCCCCCGGTACCGGTTAGGGTAGTGTAGGTTTGGCCTGTGCCCACTGATACAGTGCCTGACAGGGCCGATGCCGCTACAGTAAATGTGGCCGGCGCTGCGTTAATTGTAGATGGGGTTGCAGCTACATTTGTATGCACCGGTGCGCCATGGCTATAGCCAATATTAAATGGCGTTACTATATCCTGTGCAGCTATATAATAATGGTACGTTTGCCCTGCTGCAACGCCGGTAAGGTTAAGCTGGTATGTATAAGTGCTGCCGCTTACCGATGATGGAGCCAGCGAGGCGTAAGTGCCGGTGCTTAAGCGCCACCACAAAGTAGGGGCAAGCGAGCCTGAAGCAACACCTGTGGCATCGGTAACGGTAGCTGTAATAGTTACAGTCTGGCTGGTGCCGCAGCTTGCAGTTATATTAGCCACCGGGCTAATAGTAATTGCCGGGGCTACCATATCCAGTGGTATCAGGTTAGCTTCATCGGCACCCAGGTCGGGTGCAGTACCGCCTTGCGGCAAACCTAAAGGATAACCCGTTCTTACGTTCACAGCCTCAAAATCGTCTATCAGGCCGCTAATATTTACACCGCTCGATTCTGCCGGTGTAGCCACGTTGGTCTTCAATTTCAGGTTAGGGGCCGTTGCATTGGTTGGGTCTTCAAACTGAGGGTCGGCCGATACGCTGTTGTCATCATATGGCGTGGCGGCTTTCCATGCTGTTAAGTCGGCCTGGTCGGTACCGTTAACCGACGCAAACACAGTGCCCGTACCGGTAGTGTATATCAGGTTATTGTCTTCGGTTAATGTAGTAGTGTTGTTAAGGAATACGCCATAGTGCTTGCCGCCGGTTGTAGCGTTGGCGCGGGCGTTTACAAAAATATTGTTGCGCACAATATCGTTAGTGCCGGTTTGCAGCCTGCGGAAGGCGTAAGTGGCCGTAGCGGTTGTGCCCACACCTGTACCGCCAATATAAACACTGTTATAATAAATGCTGTTGCTTGCCGAGGTATTATCTTTAAGTATACCGGTAATAGCCGAAGTGTTAGTTATAGCTGCGCCTGCAGCATCATAACCTAACCGGATACGGTTATTACTGATGGTAACGCCCGACAAGCCTACATGAATACCATTTATTACGGATGCTGTACCTGTACCCGCACGCAGGTTGTAAATAAAGTTTTTGCTTACATCGCTGGTGGCGCTACCACCACTAAAGTAAATACCTGTGGTTACAGAATTTACTGCTGCAGTGCTGGTTAAGGCATAAATTTTATTGCCGGATACCAGGTGTGCGTTGGTACCGCTCACATTAGCCAATATACCTATTACTGCCGAGCTGGTACCGTTGCTTGTACCGGTGGCCGGTGTGGTAAGGTTATAAATTTCATTACCTGTTATGCTCACAGCAGATGCCCCACCAGCAATAATACCTGCTACGCGCGTACTACTACCGGTATTTGCATTAGTAAGGTTATAAATTTTGTTGTTCCTTACAATAGGGCTATATCCTGCAACTGTGTAGGTGGTATTTATACCACCCAAAACTGACCCGTTAGTAGTGGCTGTAGAGTTAATCTGCAGGCTGGCTCCATTTATTTCATTATTTTCTATAGTTGTGCTGCCATTTCCGGCACTTAAAGCAAACAAGTTAATGCCTGTATTTGTACCGGAACCTATGGCTAACATATTTACCACATTATTATTATTGATGTTTACAGTTCCGGCAGCGTCTGATTTAATACCGTTTACGTAACCACCACTATTGGTAATAGTTACAGTTACCCCATTACCGGCACCCGTAGAACCTATATTATTATTTGAAATTGTTGCTGCACCATTGCGCAAATAAATAGCAGAAAAAGCACCCCAATCTGCGGTGGCTCCGCTGGTGGTTGTATACGCAAGTTTATGAACTGTATTTCCATCAATAATACTCGCTGGCGAAGATGCCACATTAAGATAGATAGGGGTAAAATTTGGCCCCACACCTGATGTATAGGTCATTACTCCGGTACCATTAGCATCTATGCCCCCTATTATATTATCACGCACTTCGTAGCCACCTGAGCCGGTACCGGTATAGTCTATACTAATTACAGCATGTGGCTGCACTGCACCGGTCATAGTTCTTGTGGTTGTTTGAAAGAACTTATTGCCTTGTATGAGCCAGTTGCTGTTATAGTTACCTACATATACACCACATGCCTGGCCCGATGAATTGAAGAAGTTAGAAATGTTATTGTTAGTAATCCTGTTATTATCATTAAATATAGAGGTAGACTGCCCTGCAGAGTAAACACCATTGTTGGTTATGGTAGATGATGCGGTAATGTCATTATTGTCAATGGTATTGTAATCATTGCCCAATGTACCGTTAGATGTGCTGAAAGAAACAATACCTGCTGCGGTATTGGTGCCCGAAGCCGTAAGCACGCAATATTGCACACGGTTATATTGCGCATCGTTGATAAATAATACAGCCCGGCCATTGGTGCTTGTATTGGTTATGGTCATTTTTTTGGCAAAAGAGGAATTACCTCCCTGGCGGCCATCGAAAATCACGCGGCTGCCTTTATCAAAACTTATAGTAGCTGTTGTATTAGTACTGGTAATAACAGGAAGGGGATTGCCATTGCTATTATCATCGGGCATAAAAGTTACTGTAAAAGGCCCCCCTGCGCCATACAGGTAGGTGCCAAAAGTTAAAGGGAAAATTTCCGCCGTGCTCACATAAGTGCTTTGTAACTTGAAGGTTAGGTTGGCACATATAAGTGAAGCGTTTAAATCGTTGATTACTGCCGTAATGTTGGCGTAGTCTCCGGTAGCGCCCACAGTGTATGTAGGTCCGTTTAAGCAATTTTTAGTACCTATTACAAAGTTGCCGGCTATAGCTGCCGGCAAGCCCAGCGAACTTGTAACAGAGTTTGCCGGGTTGTTAGGGTTTACACCGCCCACATTAGTAAATGCACAGGTGGTAGCGCAGCTTGCAGTAGTAGCATAGCCCACCGCCAGTGAAACATCGGCAGTAGTTATGCTCGGGTCATATAAAGACACCTGGCTACCAACGGTAAGGTTATTTGTACCTATTACCGAAGCAGCCCAGTATCTTGCCAGGCTTGAATTACTAAAGTTAGCTGCAGATGTACCGCTAAGGTTGGTATTAAAAACCTCGGCCTGTACCAGAGTAGTACCGCCAGCGCCCGATTTTGGTGCAAGGGCAAATGGGTTGTAATTTCCTGCTTTGCCAAGCGGGTATAAAAGTGTAGTGCTACCGGTAGAACTAGCCGGCACCGTACGCTGCATAGGCCCTTCAACATAGCTGGTGGTGCCTGGCGAGCCGGCAATAACCCCTGTACCGGTAAGAATCAGCATTTTGCTTGGCGAAGCGCTGGTTATAATTTTACCGCTGGTTAGGTTAAGCCCGGCAGATTTTACATCTCCGTTTAACGTTAGTTGAGTGCCTGGGCTTGTAATACTTACCTGCAACACACTTAAATTAGGATTAGCAGGTGCAGATACTGCACCAAACGTAAGCTGCTGGTTAGCATTGCCATTAAAATTAAGCGTGCCCGTGCCTGCTGGTAAGGCTGTTACCACGGTCCCGTTATTGGTCCAGGTATTAGATACGCTAAGTGTTTGACCCGCAAAATTAAAATAACGCGATGCGTTAATAACCATATCCTTCACATTCAGTGCACTGGCAAGTCTTGCACCACTGTTACTTGTGTTAGTATTATCTGTGTTGTCAATCTCCAATGTGCTTACTATAGATGATGTATAAGTGCCTATAGTAAGCGTCTGTGCGCCTGTTCCGTTAAGTTTTATGCGCGAATTGGCTGCACTTGCATTAATAATACCATTATTACTCAAGGCTGGTGTGCCGGCAATGCTTAAAGTAAAGTTGTTTAGATTAAGAGTGTTGTTGCTGGCAATACTTACCGTGCCCTGAACAGTGGTATTACCAATAAGTTTCTTGGTAACGTTGGTTGCCGTATTTATTAGATCAAGGTTGCCATATACGGGCACATTTGAAATATCCTGCGCATTTATAGAGTTATACTCTACCGTGCTGCTTGCTGCCAGGCTATGCGTAGAAACATTCGTAGTCGGATAATCAGTTGGGTAAGAACTGGTACCTATTTGAAGATAGGTGCTGGCTGCTAAGGTAATAGTAGACCCTGCTGTGCCAAATGCAATTTGATTGCCACCATCATTAAGCCTGCCACTGCTAACATTCAGGTTACCCAATATAGTCATAGTAGAACCGCCGCTAGAGCCTACTGTTACACCCAGTGAATTTGATATACTTAAATTACGGAAAAAATTTGTAAAGGCAGTACTAGGAATAGTCTGGGCACTAACCGCACCATTAAAATTTACTGTGTTGCTAGCGTTTACAATGCTGCTTACATTAAAATAAGACAATGACAAAATGCCCGCAACACCTATAGTGCCCGAACCTAAAGTTATATTGGCAAAACTACGATCACCATCGATCGTAAGATTTCTGTAAGTGGTAGGGTTTATGGTTTGTGCGCCCGAACCGCTATATATAAATGTACTTGTACCTGGGGTAAGCGTTCCAGCACCTGTAAAGCAGGCACCCGCACCAGTTAGGGTTACAGAGTTTGCGCCAGGCGAAAAAGTTCCAGCTGTTAACGCAAAAGTCCCACCCACTATAAGAGGGCTCGATGCCCCTAAAGTAAGTGTTTGCAAAGATCTGTTTATAGTAAGATCCTGTAATGTTCTTGTTGCAGGACTTGTCTGGTCAAAAAACACAGTACCCATAGTAATACCCGAACCGCCAAAAGAAAGATTTGAAGAAGACGAACCTATTAAAGAGTTAGCCAAAGACATTGAACTACACTGCCCATTAATAGTAAGTGTATTACCGCCTATTGCCAATTTACCTGCTGTCATGGTCAGGTTGTTTATAGTGCGGCTTTGGTCCAGGGTAACCTTCGGCGTAGCGTTAAGGTTGTTTACAATAAGGTTTATACCGGTAGTAGCGCTAGACAACTCGCTGGTTGACATGGTTTGCTGATTGGTACCATTGTATTCAAGACTTGCGCCAGCTGTATAAGATGGAGCAGAACCAGCGGTAGTAGCTGTACCTTGTAAAGAAAGAGTACCGGTAGCGCCAATTGAAATGCTAATGTTTAATGTTTTGGTTCCACTACCTGCCAAAATCAGTTTACCAGCACCATTTACTTGTAATGCGGGTATTGTTTGACTACCAGCATAATTAAAAGTAATGTTACCACTCGTTACTGTCAAACCAGCTGCGCCGCCATTGTTTGTAAACAATCCGCCAGTGTTCCATGTAAATGAGTTTGCCCCTACAGCAAATACTTTTGTAGCGGCTATTGAACCTGATGCACTTAATTGCCCGCTGGTAGTTATACTAAGGTTACTTGCCAGCGTTAAGCTATTATCTATAACTAAAACGCCGCTAATGTTTTGGTCTAAGGTAATTACCCTGCCAGCTGAAGCACCTGTAAGTGAAACACTTGCACCGCCACCGCTTCTTACGTTAAGCGAGCGCAGCGTAATGGTAGGCACTGCCGTAATTGCGGTAGTGGCTGTTCCTCCAATAAATACATCATCTCCGGCGGCAGGCGTACAACCACAAGAAGCACCGCCTGAGGTATTAGACCATGCTGTAGTTGTAGTCCAGGCCACATTGGTTGTACCAATCCAATATTTACTTGCCGCATTGCCTATGAACGGCATCGACATAATAAATAGAGCAACAACAAATAACTTAACAAAACGCGTGCGCGCAGGCAGGTTGAAAATACTCATAAGTGCTTGTTTAAATTTCAATATCAAAATTCGTTTCAGGGCCGTAGGTTCAGGGCAACCACCGGGTATGGTACGGTTAATAAAAAATACTTCGTGTATTACAAAAGCCCCTAAAACCTTGAGCTGAGTTTTTTGGGGATGTGAAATTAGGCATAATCTAATGTAATTGCAAAGGCAACGTTGCCTTTTTCTTAATTATGTTAAGCAAATGTTTCGCCACATAAAATAGAGGGAGCCGGCCTGCTTGTCAATAGCGCGTAGCAAAAAAAATTTCTGAGTCGTGTTTTGCATAGTATTAAATACAACACTGTACTTGCCATGCTACAATAAATTAACATACCATTACCGGTACCGGTAATGGCATATCTCTATTAAGTAATCTCTTAAAATTTGTTCCCTGGCTGTACGTGGGCCGCAGTATCTTTGTAGGTGGCCCATAACCACAATTATGCGGCCTTGGCATAAGGCAGTAATAGCGTTCTTTATTTTCGGGTAAATTTTAATGGGTAAAATACAGGGGGGGTAGCCAGTGCAATTTGCAAAGTACTCACTTTTAATACTTTGCGACCACAGGGGGGTAGCCATTTTTCAAAAAAATGCCGTTTTTTGTTCTGCCGTTACGCTACATTTTAAAGCCCAGGTGCGGCCAGGGCCAGGGCCAGGCGGGCACAGATTTTTGTAGTATAGATATAGAGAGCGCTTAATTTTTATTTTAGCGCCCCGATAAAAAACTATGTTCAGTCAGTTAGAAAATATAAAAGGTAAGTTTATAGAGGTAGGCAAAACGCTTAGCGACCCTGCCACTATGAGCGATATGAAACGCTTTACCCAGCTTAATAAAGAGTACCGCGAGCTGGAGAAAGTGGTGAAAGTGTATGATGAGTACCGCAATGTGCTGGCCAACATAGATACCAACAAGCAGATAATAGCTACCGAAAGTGACGAGGAGTTCCGCGACCTGGCCAAAAACGACCTGGTGCAGCTGGAGGCCCAAAAACAGGGCATGGAAGATGAACTGAAGACTCTGCTGGTACCCAAAGAGCCTGAAGATGAGCGCAATGTGCTGATGGAAATACGCGCAGGTACGGGTGGCGATGAGGCCGGTATATTTGTAGGAGACCTTAC
>DATGXP010000460.1:0-10678 GCA_035298845.1 Chitinophagales bacterium | reverse complement strand
GATAGTCGTCAAATTTAGGCGACTGGCCGCGTTGGTAGCCGGGCTTGCCAATTTTTTCACCCCCGTTGGCGCCGCTGCGGTCGCTTAGGGCCGCCGCCAAACCGGTAGAGCCGCCGGGTAGCGATGCATAACTTGGGTACTTGCCGCTTACATCATCCAGGTAATCGGTAAAGGTTTTGCGCACGCCGGCCTCTATACCTATATTCCAGTTGCGCTTAAATGAGAACTTGAAGCCCCCCACAATAGGTATGGCAAAACTGAAAAGACGGTATTTTTTAACACCTGAATAGCTTGGGTCGTTTTGCCCCTCGGTGCCCAGGGGCTGCAGATAATACCATTGACCGTTGTACTGCGCCTTGGGGTTAAAGAAAAACACCGATACGCCCGTGCCCAGGTACGGAGTCCACCAGTGTTTACCCTTGGGGTGTGCCTTATCAAACTTAAAAAAGTTGAACTCGATAACCGAGGTGATATCGAAAATGTCGGACTTAAACGAGAGGTTGCGCTGCTGGTTCCAGGCGGTATTGGTTTTGGCATCGTCAAAGGCTACCTGCCCCCAGTTGATAGAGGTTTTCCAGCCGCCGCGGTATTTAATATTGTAGCGGTAAAAAGCCCCCGCCCCGGGCCGTGCAAACTTGAAAGATGTTTTGGTATTAAGGTCGCCAAAGTAGTTGCTCATGCCGCCCCATACGCCAAATTCGTGTATCTGCGCGCTAGAAGAAAGCGATAGCAGGCAACAAATAGCCGATAGCAGAACAGGCTTACACCACCGACCACTGACCATTGACCACTGAAAACATGAGCCCAAAATTTGCCTTACCTTTTTCATTTAGAGGGTGCGAAAGTAATTACTAACGGCAAACAATGCAAAATGTTGTTTTTTACTGCTAGCCAAAGTATCTTAAAGTCGCACTGGGAGTATAGAACTCACCCTTACGCCACCGCCTTTTTTTCTTCAAACACTTCAATCTCGCGGTTAATGCTTACTGATATGTTCGATTTGCTGCGCTCGACCTGTAATAGGTTTAGCAGTATCTGGCGTTTGTTCTCATCCAGCGAGCTTACAAATTGTTTAAGCCTATCTATTTCTTCTTCGGCTACACGGGCTTTGTCGGCCGATGATTTTACTTCTTTTACAAACCGGTTCCAGTAAGGGAAGGTTTGGGTGCGCTGTATGCCCGCCAGGGGTTCATACTCCTTATTTATAATAAGAGCTACGGTAGGGTCGGTAATGGCGTAATAGAACAGTGCCAGTTTCTCTTTGGTAGCGCTGCTGTATTTATGGTCGCGAAAAGCGCGGTAAAGGGTTTGTTCACCAGGTAGCTGGTCATAAGGTATGTTCCACTTAAAAGCAATGTTGCGTATCAATGCATCGCGAAAGGTCCACTTGGTAAGGCAGGTAATATCGGGCACACAGTCGCTGCAGTATAACCGCACCAGGCGGTTACCCAACTCCAACAACAGCTCTATTTCTTCGTGCACGCTTATCATGTTGATACAAAGTTGATACGCTCTTTAGTTTGTGTTGATACCTGCACCGGGCCACCGGTGCGTTGTTTTGTGCCATCAAATTTTTTACTCACAAAACAATAATTGACATGAAAAAATTTCTCCTTGCTTCTCTCGTAGCCATGACCCTTTTGCTGCCTGCTTTGAATAACACGAGTAACGCAGCAGGCTTGATTAACTTTAAGAAAGTAGCCGCTATTATAGACGGATGGGTATTGTTTGTTTCTTCTAACATTGACGAAGGCGAAATAACCCAGATTAATGTTTACCGCCTTAGCACAGGTGAATTGGTACGTAGCCAGCAATGTAGTGGGTACGAAGCATCGGTTAACCTTAAGGATTTGCCACATGGTGGCTATAGTGCAGTTATAACATGCCAATACACGTACATGACTAAACAGTTTAAGCTGTAATAAGAGATTTTTGAACCAGCTTGGAATGAAGTTAGAATGCCGCTTCCAAGCTGGTTCGAAAAATGTAAAAACTAAACGTGTTTGAGCAGCCATTCTTTTCCTGTAAAATATTTTTCCTCGTTTAGCAATAATCTCAGCTCTTTTTTGAGCGTAACATTTGTAGCTTTAAGTAGTTTTTTGGAGTAAAAGATGTTTTTAACGAAAATGTCCTTCATCCAGTGAAACTGTTCATCATACCTTAGAATATACCTTTCATAAGCATTTAGAAAATCAAACAGCACATCAATACTGGAAGGGTCTTCTTCGTACATGCACATAAATTGCCAACGACGAACTATAGCATTAAAAATCGGCTCTTCTTTAACCTGGGCTTGTTGAAAAAGCGGCATTGCTTGATCAAAGGCAGTCATATAGTAATGATACTGTGCCCAAGCGAAAGCTTGGTTTGTTTCCTTATGTTCGTCTGGTAGATGTTGAGAATATGATTCAATAAACTGCTTTATCCAGCCTGCATCTCGCTTGTTTAAAATAGCTAGTGCCACAATATTTCTAAAGTTAGACGGGGATATCTTACCTCTATCAAGTAAGTCATCATTGGTCATCCTGACTTCGTGGCCCCAAAGTGCAATTGCACCTGCCTTTTGAAATCCTTTGCTGTTCCAATACAACCCAAAATTGGTTATGTAAGTAATAGTTTCTTTAATGTTTGTCATTAATGTAGAACCTATATGGCTATCAAAAAAATGCCTTAGCGATAAATAAGATTTTTCACCTTCTTCAAAAGAGGGGGCTTTGAGCATTTTATAAACTGTGGAAAACAAATAAACATATGGATAGCTTTCTGAACTCAGCGGTTGAAGCACATTAAGGACGTAATCAATATTTTCCTCACTATATGTGGTGCCAAGTACCTGATGCCGGTTAAGCAATTCACAGTGGTATCGCAATTTTTTTAATGCATAGAATTCGTCCAATGTTTTCGACACCGGAAACACATCGTTTTGTATAGTACGATTTAGCTTTGCATCGAAACCGCTTAATGCCAGCTCAGTAAGTATGTGCCTTTGATAAAAAGCATCATAACTTTGTTCCGAATCTTCATCTAAAGCCTTCAACAACTGCTCATGTTCTTTATTAAACATTTCGAACAGGTGGTGCTTCTTGTAAGCCTGCAGGCGATGGCAGTCTACACTAGCGGGTGTGGCTTTAAAATCTTCTATAGCCAAAAACTGTTCTAAGCATTTCAGCAAATCACTGCCGTAATTGGCCTGGCGCTTTTGGTTGCCAAGGGCCGGTGCCTTTTTCTGTATTACTTCCGGGTCAGTTTTTTTTTCATCGTATACCGGGTGAAATTTTCGCAGGTATTGAAACAGTGGTAAAGCCCCTGCAGGTATTTCAAAATAAGGCGAGCTGAGGTAGGCCTCAAATTTTTCCATTTCGGTTGGGCTAAGTTGGCGCAGGGCAGATGTAAGTTTAGAAAGATGCACAGGCGCTGCCATTTAGGTATTACCGGGTTACTGTTTGGGGGTTAAATACTACGGATAATTAACCGGCCTATACCATATAACTGTTAAAAAGCATATGGTTAAAAAGCCAATTTTCCGCCTACTCAAATATAAAAAACCCTTGTTTTTGGCGGAAAGGTGAATACTTGTAAAATACCAACAAAACCTTGTGCCAGTGCGGGTTTCAGCTGTATAGGGATGCTGTATTCTAAGCCAAAACTACCGTTTATAGCCGGAAAACGACCGTATTCTGTCTTTGCGTGCAGTTTAGGCTGTGGGTAATATTGTCCTATCAATCAAAGCCATGAAACCAATACTGTCATATCCCTCTCCGCAGCCCGAAGAAACCCTGTTATTAAGCACCAACGATGGCTGGTTTTATGTACCTCTGTCGCATATTGTACACTGCAGCAGCGAGAGTTCGTATACCGAGTTTCATATGGTAGATGGGCAGGTGCTGGTGGTAAGCTGCACGCTGCTATACTACGAAAAGCTGATAAGCGCATTCGGTTTTTTCCGCATACACAAATCGCACCTTATTAATACGAAATACCTGCGCAGCGTAACGCGACAAGATGCTACCTGGTACGTGGGCCTTAGCAATGGCAGCAGCCTACCGGTATCGCGCGAGAGAAAAGGAGGTCTGATAGACCACCTGCAAATGAACAGCGTGGCAGGCCTAAACCCCTACAGCAAAAAAATGGCCGACCTGGGAATGATGGAAACCAAAGGCGCGCTGGAGGTAAAGCTGAAAGTAAATACGATGCCGGGCAATAGCAACGAAAAAGGGGAAGATGATAAAGCGGGAATTGAGGCCGGCGAAAACACCTTTACCATTGCAGGCAATGGTAAAGGCACAACACTGAATGTAAGTTAACTTTTTATATAGGACACACACAAAAAACACAGCATTTAAAGTAAAAAGTTAAGGGAGTTATAGGCAGAGATGATATTACTAATGGGAAGAAGTGCAGCCATGCTTTGGCGGCTATTCTTATCTGCATAAGTGCCGGTAACAGCAGCGGCACTGCAGTACAGAATATACAGCCGCAGATGATTATGAGCGGCTGTCCGGCTTAAAAGTAGTGGATACCATTTTGCGCATGCCCCGGTAAAAATTGAACACCATGCACGATATAGAAATACTACTGGTAGAAGATAGCCTTAGCGATGCTGAGATGACTATTCGTGCGCTTAAAAAGAACAATCTGATTAACAGCCTGCTGCATGTGAAAGATGGCGCCGAAGCCCTGGATTTTATTTTTGCCACGGGCGCATTTGCCAGCCGCCGGATAGAGAACAAACCAAAGGTAATACTGCTTGACCTTAAAATGCCGAAGATAGATGGCATTGAAGTACTGCAAAAAATAAAAAGTGATGAGCGCACGAAGGATATTCCGGTAGTAGTGCTTACCTCATCTAACGAAGACCCGGATGTAAAACGGTGCTACGAGCATGGGGTAAACAGCTATGTGGTAAAGCCGGTGGAGTTTGAACATTTTCATAAAGCGGTAGCCGAACTTGGCTTGTACTGGCTGTTAATAAATCAACCCCCACAATAAAACCCATGTTTTATGACCCGCAACATTAAATTTTTGATACTGGAGCATGACCCCAGTGATATAGACCTGATAAAGTATGAGCTAAACAAATCGTTTGGTAATAATGCTATGCACGTGGTGCAAAACCAGGATGATTTTACACAGGCACTTCATAACTTTTGTCCCGATATTATTCTTTCCGACTACTCACTTCCCACATTTGACGGCCTATCTGCTTTTAAAATAAAACAGGAAATACGCCCCGATACACCTTTTATTTTAGTATCGGGCACAGTGGGCGAAGAGAACGCTGTAGAGTTTATTAAAACCGGTATTACCGACTATGCACTTAAAGATAAGCTGTACTCACTGGAGCCCAAAATTGTGCGTGCATTAAACGAAGCGCACGAAAGAGAACAGAAACGGCAGGCACAGGAGGCTCTTAAAAATTCTGAATCGAACCTGCGCGCCATTTTTCAGAATACAGATGTAGGTTTTTTGTTTTTAAATACCGACTACCGCGTGGTGGCTTATAACTACATAAGCCAGCAATGGGCCATGAACCTGCTGGGGCACCACCTTACAGAAAACACAAATTTTAAAAACCTGCTGCAGGCCGACAAACTAATAGCCTTTAATGATTTTGACAGCCGCATAATGAATGGCCGCGACATAACGTGCGAAACCAACTTTAAAAATCCCGATGGCTCGTTGAAATGGTATAGCGTAAATGGCAAGCCCATTTTAGACAAAGACCGGATAATAGGCACGTGCATTGCCATAACCGATATTACGCGCCGCAAAATGGCAGAGGAAGAAATACTAAAGCTAAACTCGGAACTGGAGCATCGGGTAGAGCAGCGCACTTACGAACTGGTAGAAGCCAACAAGGCACTGGAAGCTTTTTCTTACTCGGTATCGCACGATTTACGCTCGCCGGTGCGCTCGGTAATGGGCTTTACCAGCCTTATACAAGCCGAGCATGGCCATAGCCTGAACCCGGATTTAAAGCAACTGTTTAGCCATATAGAAAGCAGCAGCAAGCGTATGAACACCATTATAGATGATTTGCTGGTGCTGGCTAAATACGGCAAAGAGCCTCTTAACATAGGGCCCGTAAACCTTACCCGGCTGTTTTACAGCGTGTGGGATAACCACCTGTTTACCGCGCCGCACAATGCCAAGCTGGAAATGCAGGAACTACCAGTCGTAACAGGCGATGGTTCTATGCTGGAGCAGGTATTGGTAAACATGGTGTCTAACGCGGTAAAGTACTCCTCTAAAATTGATAAACCAGTAGTAAGGGTTGGCTTTACCGAAACAGAAGATTCTGTTACCATATATGTGCAGGATAACGGTGCCGGCTTTGATATGAAAAACTACAACCGCCTGTTTGGTGCCTTTCAGCGCCTGCACGGTCTTAGCGAGTTCGAAGGCTCCGGTGTAGGCCTGATGATAATTAAGCGCATAATAGACAGGCACGGCGGGCAGGTATGGGCCGAGGGCAAAGTGAATGGGGGCGCTACGTTTTATTTCTCGCTGCCTAAGCAGGTAACCACCGCAGGTAACAATAACGGCATGTTGATGGACTCCCTTCAATAAAAGAACGCTACGGACAATAGCTACCAAGTATAACCAACACAAACCAGAAAATAAACAACAGAAAATGCAGAACAAAACCCCGGAGAACAAAGTCGTTAACAAAAGCAATATGATACAGGATAATTTAGCTCATATTGACCAGGCTAGTTTCTTACTACGCTCGCTACACAACCCTATCCGTCAGCAAATAATATCTATACTTTTGGCAAAGGAGAGATGTGCCGTAAAGGAATTATGCGAAGAGATGGATGTAAAGCAATCTATTATGTCGCAGAACCTTGCCCTGCTGCGCAATGCCGGTATAGTAATACCACGCCGCACGGGCAAACTGGTTTACTACTCTATTAACCAGGAGCACTTTAGCGAGATAATTAAATTTGTGCAGAACCTTTCGCGCGTAGCGCAGTAAACAGCACTTTAATAATTGCGGTGGTCGCTGCCCCAGTTAAGCTTTGTTTTGAGGGCGGTAAGAAAACTCTGGTCTGTAAGACGGATAATGTTGGCCTGAAAGCCTGCTTTTTTTACGCCTAACTGAAACGAGGAGTCGATAGCTTTGTGGCGCGCATCCAGCGTACACAAAAAGCTGTCGCCGCGCCCTGTAACCTCAAATGACAGCACAGCCTCATCGCTTACTACCATAGGGCGCACGTTAAGGTTATGCGGCGCCACCGGTGTTATTACAAAATTGCCCGATGTAGGGTAAAGTATAGGCCCCCCGCAGCTTAGCGAGTAACCGGTGCTGCCCGTAGGGGTAGATACTATTACACCATCGGCCCAGTAAGTGTTCAGCAACTCGCCGTTCAGGTAAGCGTTTACGGTTATCATGCTGCTTTGGTCGCGGCGCTGTATCGTCATATCATTCAGCGCAAAACTATCTTCAAACAGGGGCTTGTTGCATTGCAGCTCTATCAGCGTACGGCGGTCTATCATGTAGGCCCCTTTCTCTATAGCATCTACAGCTGTGTGTATCTGGTCGCGGCCCAGGCTGGCCAAAAAACCAAGGCGGCCAAAGTTGATACCCAGTATAGGTATTTCGCTTTCTTTTATCATTACCACCGAGTCGAGTATAGTGCCATCGCCACCTATGCTAAACACCACTTCGGTGCGGCCCTTTATATCATCAAAATTAGTAAACGTATCGGCCTCTATGCGCAATTGCATCTCCTCCTTCATCAGCTGCAAGAACTTAGCCTCTACCACATAGGACATCTTCTTTTTATCCAGGTAGTCAAATAAATCCTGCGCGTAACCCGCGTTGGCTTTGGTAAAGCTTTTTCCAAAAATAGCGATCATGGTGGCTAAGATAGAAAATAGTGGCTGTTTGTGATTTTTAGATACCCTGCAAAATTTTTAAAATGGTATAACCTTTATCAATAAAGCATGCTAAAATTTTACCATCAGCAAATCATCAGTAACCGTGTCTCACCGGTATGTTCCGTTGGTGCACGGTGCACACAAGGCAACACTTTGCTTTCGGGATGGTCAACTGCCAATCGCCATAAGTGTCCAGTGCCCAGGTTTATAGGTTGCGTCCCGGGTTTAGGTTGATAGTGAAGGTCAAAGAAATTTTCGGTTAAGAAGTCTTCAAATCCTTCATCTTCTCCACCGTATAATTTTTTGAGCTCAGCGCGTATTGCTGGTACCAACACTTTTTGCTCGGCGTATGCATTGGGCAATATTTCGCTCGCATCGCCATGATAAGTGCACAGAAAGGTATCGGTGGGTACCGGTGAGCGGTCTACATGAAAAGAATAAACATCGGTAGGGAAAAAAGGCAGGGCATCATCCCGCTCATAATACTTGATGAGGTTAAGCACCGGAGATGCACCATGTTTTGTCAATAGCTGTAAATCATTCAAAAGAATTTCGCGGGCAAGCTGCCCCTGCTCACTCAACTTAAGTTCAACAAGTTCATCCGGTTCAAGCACCTTTATATTTCCAGTTAGCTTTACCTTGTTAACTATCTCAGCAAAATCACCCTGTAATTTACGGTTCCAGCACAGCGCATTCACTTCTCCTTGATAAGGTATAGATACAAGCTCCTGAAAACTTGCTACACATTGAATTTGATTTGCGGCAGGAGGTACAACTATCATAAGCGGCGTAATATTAAGTATAAGGTTTTCGGGCAGCCCTCTTTTTTACCTTATGGCGACACAAATTGCCGCCTATGATTTATATGATTTTACAGAACACAAAATAGCCTTAGAAAAGAAGGGTTGACACAAGGAAAAATTTGGGTTGACAGATAAATTGTTATTTATGTGATAATCAATATTTTAATAGTGTTCAGGGTTGACACTTTTTAGGGTGTAGCGCAAAAAAATGTGTTAAGCATAATGCTGCTAAACTTTTAAAAACTCGGCTTAAGAATAAACTTAACACCCCAGTTTTGTCCGCCGTTGTTGCGGTAGGTAGCGCGCCATAAAAAATCAACACGGAACAGGTAGGCAATGTTCTCGATACCAAAGCCAACTTCTATATAGGGTATTTTAGAAGGCGAACTAAGCTCCGATGGGGTAGTAAGCATCTGCCTGTTCTTATTATCAAAGCTGCCCATTAGGCCTTTAAATATCACTACCTCGCGCAGGCGCAGCTTATTAAAGCCCGGTATTTTATTAAAGAAGAAACCATTGAAGTGATGCTCCAGCCAAAACTGCGCATACTGGTCGCTTACAAATTCAAATTCGCGCAACAGGTTGTAGTTATACTTATCCAGAAATATACCCAGGTTGCCTTGTGTAAGGTAGGCAGCCGTATAAGGAACACGGCCAAATATTTTTGCCGCCTTTAGCGAGTAGTTAGTGTAGCCAATAGCTGAGAATAAGCGCTGCGTAAAGTTTAGCTGCAGGTTGTGGTAGTTAAATACGTTTTGCTGTATGTTGCCTACGCCGGCAATGTAGCGCAGGTATATTGCCGGATAGCGGGTGGTAGCAAAGTACCTGTAAAACACACCTGATGTATACACGCTTTTGTAAGAGTAGCGGGTGTTGATGAGGAACTCGGTTACATTAAAACTCTTTACCGGTGTCAATACATTATTCACCTCGTGCGCAAAGTTAGATACACCCGGTACATCATAATAGGTTTTATCGGTTATACCTATTATGGTAGAAAAGTCCTTCGTCCAGTCTTTCTCATGGCTTACGCTTGCCTCGCGCACCTTCATTACCTTACTGAAAACCTTGCCGCTTATAAGCGTAACTATATTATCGAAGGTGAGCAGGGTTTGGCTTTCATCCTGCCCCGGTATCTTAATGTCGTAGCGGTAGTAAGCTTCTAATGAGTGCCAGCGGTCGTTTTTGTGCGGCAGGTTAATACGCATCAGCGCCAGGTATTTCCAGTCTTTATCTTTAAAGCCGTAGGCTACATAATTGGTAAAGTAAAACGTACGGAAAAAATTGTTGACCGGTGTGCCGCGTTTCATAAACCGCGAGCGGGTTTCAAAACCAAAGCGGGCGCGCCAGCCCTCTACGTTATTGCGGCTGGCCATATTAAGTACGCGGCCAATACTTATGGGGCCGGCATCGGCATAGGCGCTTGTAAAAAACACACCCAGCCATTGATACAGCTGCCAGGTGGGCACCTTCTTAATAGTATCCGATATTTCAAATACCCGCTCCTGCGATGGCCGTAGGGGCGAAAAGCGCACGCTATCCCAATACTCTTTGCTTTTGCCGCGCGCACTATCCATTACAAAACGTTCATCGTTGCTTTTAAAAATAGTGTCGGGTATTTGGGCATTTACTTCAAAGTTGCGTTTCTCGGTAAGCTTGGTAACATATATGCCCAGCTTGCCTTTCTTTTTAAGTAACGAACCCACCGAGCTCATTTCTTCGCGGCTCTTCATCCAGTATTTGCCCTCTACAAGTGTAAAGTCAATTTTAGAATCGTACTCGTTTATAAAGTTAAGGTTGGCCTTTTCATTGGGCCTGAACTGTATGTACTTAATAGCCCATGTGGCAGAGTCAATCCACGCATAGCCTTTCAGCGCCAGGTCTTCTTTGGTTTTGCCCACAAAGTGAAACTTATACGATATGCGGTTATCTATCAGTACCGTATCGGTTACATAGTAGTGGTAGGTGGTAAGTCCAATAGGCGCAAACGG
>DATGXP010000459.1:0-8552 GCA_035298845.1 Chitinophagales bacterium | reverse complement strand
TGGTTCTGTAAGTGTATATGCATCCAGCCCTAATGGAGTAAATGTAACTACAGGTTATACCTGGAGCAACACCAACACCGATACCGATGATACACAGGCAGACCTTGCACCCGGCACATACCTTTTTACCGTTACCGATTTAGCAGGTTGCAGCACACCTGGAAGTGTAACTATCGGCTTAGAGCCTGGTTGTTGCTTTTTACAAATTGATGCCACTATGGTTCCACCTACCTGCGGGCAGAACAATGCATCTATAACCATAAATATACTAACCCCGGGCGTGGCGCCTTATAGCTATTCTATCGATGGAGTTTCCTATCAATCACAAAATTCATTCAGCAATGTGGCCCCCGGCAATTATACTGCTATAGGCCGTGATGTAAATTTATGTGCCGATACTTTTGCAGTAGTTGTTCCGGTATCAGGCAATAGCCTCATAGTTGCCATTGCCACTACAAATATTACCTGCTTTGGAGCCAACGATGGCACTGCTACGGCAAATGTCACCGGCGGCACCCCAAACTACACGTATGTTTGGAACGGGGGTAGCTCACAGGCTTCTTTAAGCGGCCTTGCATCCGGCAACTACAGTGTTACCGTATCAGATGCAACAGCGTGCACTGGCAGTGCTTCGGCTAACATTAGCGAACCGGCTTTGCTGGCTGTTAACCTGGGTAATGATACTACCGCCTGCGAGGGTACCCCAATTGTGGTTAGCGCACCTGCCGGTTTTACTACATACGTATGGAGTAACACAGCAACTACGCAAAGCATTACACCTTTAGTGGCCGGTACTTATTCGGTAACCGTAACCGACGCTAATAACTGTACCGCATCAGATGCAGTAGATATCAACCTGGTGCCGGCACCGCTGGTAAATCTGGGCGACGATAAGATTGTTTACGAAGGAGAGAACACTGGCATATTCGCCAATATCAACGAAGGCAACGGAACCGGTGGCACATACAACTGGATGCCCGATACACTTTTAACCTGTGCCGATTGCCAGAATCCGGTGGCTTATGCTGTCGATACTATTACTTATGTATTGGTTTATACCGATGATTACGGCTGCACCGGTACCGATGATATCACACTGAATGTATTGCCGGTAAAAGACATTTTCTGGCCCAATGCTTTCAGCCCTAACGGTGATGGTAACAACGATGTGTTTCTGCCTTACGGTAGCGGCGTTAAATTAATTAGCTGGCAAATGTTCAACCGCTGGGGCGAGAAGGTGTTTGAGTCCGATAACTTCTTCCTGGGTTGCGATGGTACTTACAAAGGTAAACCACTGCCTATGGGCGTCTATGTATACTCCGCCAAGGTTGTTTTAATGAATAACGCCGAAAGGGCATTTAAAGGCAGTGTAACGCTGATAAGGTAGGAGAGGAGGTGAAGTGTACTAGTAGGCTTCGTAGCGATAGTCGTATTGCCTAATGCTAAAATTACCTAAAACCGGTAAAGCCATTACAAACCGTGTTTTCAATGGGGTGGACACCCCTTATTTACAAGGTGCTTATTTTCAGGCAGTTGCAACTGCAGGGTATGGACACTTTTTAAAAATGACGTCATTTTGCCCCACGCAACGCATTATCTGGTGCAAGGCACTTGCTCTACAACATTTACGCCTTTTGGGCTTCTAAACATTTCTTTCGTTTATTTGTTGTTACTAAAACTAAAGTCAAAATGAAAGCTCTTCTTACTATGCTGCTGGTAACTCTGTTTGCCGCTACCCCTACCAAAACTGTTCACGATTTTAAAGTGAAAGACATTGATGGCAACGAAGTTGCCCTTTCTAAATACAAAGGCAAAGTATTGCTGATTGTAAACGTAGCCAGCATGTGTGGCAACACTCCGCAGTACAAGGATATCGAAGCTCTTTACAAAAAATACAGCAGCAAAGGTTTAGTGGTGCTTGGTTTCCCCGCCAACAATTTCATGGGCCAGGAGCCGGGTTCTGATAAGGATATCAAAGCATTCTGTACACGCGAGTACGCCGTTACGTTCCCTATGTTCTCCAAAATATCCGTAAAGGGTAAAGACATTGCTCCGCTGTATTCATATCTTACTCAAAAGGCCGAGAACGGCGCCGTAGATGCTGGCGTAACATGGAACTTCCAAAAGTTTCTGGTAGGTCGCGATGGCAAGGTAATCTCCTCAGTATCACCTAAAACATCAGTAAACGATGCCGATGTTGTTAAGTCAATTGAAGCTGCTTTAGCTCAATAATCATACACGTATTTATCGGTGTGCTATTAAAGGGGGCAATTTCCAGGTGTGGAATTTGCCCCCTTTGTGCATCATCTTTCTAAAATAAACAATACCCTATGCTTTTTACAACTCATAGCCTGCTGCACTGCACATTCATTGCTTATCACAACGCAGCATTGCTCAGCATTCAATTGTCATGGAATTGTCATAAAATCATTACCAAAACATTTCCGCATAATAATTAAAAATAAGAGCCGTTCAAGAGCGAAATATCCTCTCAAAACTGATCAATTTGAGGCCCGCCAGTTTTTATTGGCAAAATTTTGAAAAGACAAAATAAGAGATATTTTTACCGCTCTTAAAAAAACACTCTAACACACATTTTAATCACTTAAAACAAAAAACAAAATGAGTAGTCAGGCAAAACCACAAGCTCAAAAGAAAAGCGACTTTCCATGGGCTTTAGTAGTTATTTTAACATCGTTAGCAGTATCTGAGGTTCTGTTCCACGTTGTGTTTGGTGCACGTCAACACTTTATGGATGATCTGAGAAAAGAACCGGTTCCCGGCGATTACTTCGGTATCATTTACAAAGGGGGATTTATCGTTCCTTTGCTTATGACTATGTTCCTTACTGTATTTACTTTCTCTATCGAGCGTTTCCTTACTATCCGCAAGGCACAAGGCAATGGTTCTTTAGAAGCATTCCTTCAAAAAGTTAAGACCCTGTTACACAACAACGATATCAATGGCGCTATTGCAGAATGCAACCGTCAGAAAGGCTCTGTAGCCAACGTGGTTGTAGAAGGCCTGCACAAATACCAGGAAATGGATAAAGTAACTGATTTGACTTTAGAGCAAAGAACAAAGCAGATTTCTACCAAGTTAGAAGAAGCTACTTCGCTTGAATTACCTAGCCTTGAGCAGAACCTGCCTATCCTGGCAACTATCGCTTCGGTAGCTACCCTGGTAGCCCTTTTGGGTACGGTAATCGGTATGATTAAAGCCTTCGCGGCACTTGCTACAACTGGTAACCCGGATCCGGGTGCTCTTGCTGCAGGTATCTCAGAGGCCCTTATCAACACTGCTATCGGTATCGGTACTTCGGCTATCGCCATCATCATGTATAACTTCTTTACAGGTATGATAGATAAGCTTACTTATGGTATTGATGAAATAGGCTTCTCTATTTCTCAAACATTCGAAAGCACTCGTAAGTAATTTTTTAATAGGATTACGCAGATAAATACAGATGATTACACCGATGTGTTCTCTGTATTATCCTTTAAACGGGTTTTAAAATCAGCGTAATCAATAACTATAAGTTATGCCTAAAGTAAAAATACCACGGAAGAGCACCATAGTAGATATGACCGCCATGTGCGATGTATCCTTCCTGTTGCTTACTTTCTTCATTCTTACGGCCAAGTTCAAGCCACAGAGTATTGTGGCGGTAGATGTGCCTACAGCACGTACTACCAGACCGGTTGATAACGCTATTACTATCACAGTAAATAAAGAAGGCAAGGCGTTTATTTCGGTAAAAGAGAAATCTACCCGCTATGCTATGCTTGAAAAGCTGGTTGAGTTTTCGGGCGATCACTACCCAGGTATTAAAGACCTTACCCAAACACAAAAAGAGTTCTTCTCTTTATCCGATACATGGGGCACGCCAATTGGCCAAACCAAGCAGGTAACCAGTCTTAATGGTCTTGAATTTAAAAAGTATCAGGAAGAGCAAATGGCAGGCATACCTTACGATAGCACCAGCAACGAGTTGGGCGATTGGGTTATGGCGGCTCGCTATGCCACCGGTGGAGATATCAAAATCGCTATTAAGGGCGATAAAGATTCGGATGTTGAATATGTAAAGCAGGTTATTAAGCGCCTTACCGAAAAGGATATTCACCGTTTTGTGCTTATTACTTCATTGGCAGCCGGAGGAGATGCAGCGGAAGCTGCACCTGCAGAGGGAGGGGAACCAAAATAAATTTTTAAACTTAAAAAAGAGCAACAATGGCACAAATGGAAGCCCCCGCCGGAGGCGGAGGGAAACATAAAGGCGGAGTCCGCTCCAAAAAAATGTCTACCCGGGTGGATCTTACACCTATGGTAGACCTTGCATTCTTGCTTATATCTTTCTTCATGCTTACTACTACCTTGAATAAACCCAAGGCTATGGAGTTGAACATGCCTAAGAAAACGAACATAGAAGAAGAAAAGCAAGATGTGGGCGAATGCCAGGTAATGAATGTGTTGTTAGACACACTCGACCAGGTTTGGTATTACGATGGATTGAAAGTAGCCGGCTTGCAAAAGACAACTTTTGCCGGAGATGGTGGTATTCGTAAAGAAATATTACGCAAGCTAAAGGCTGTACCTACCGAATGTCCTCCGGGCAAGAAATGGGTAGATGCCAATAAGAATAAGGTGAAAGATGAGGGCGAAGTTGTAATGGGCCCCCGCGATGCCATTGTTCTTATCAAAATGCTGAAAGGTGCGCGCTACAAAAACATGGTTGATATCCTCGACGAAATGGATATCACCGGTTGCAAGGTGTATGCCATCCAGGATCCGGACCCTATTGAAATTGAAGCCGTTCAAAACGGTGGTGTGGTTAAAGAGTTTGCCCGCGAAACCGTAACCCAGTAATTTTGTGGAATTAATTTGTTCATGCATCATATTTAAAAGAGGCTTTTAAGCATGGAATCAACAAAAAATTATCTGAACTGGTCGATGGACGATATCGTCTTCGATAACCGTAATAAAGAATACGGTGCTTACCAGCTCAGACTTCTTAGTAAAAGAAACGTGCAGGTAGGACTACTTATCGCTGTGCTTGTATTTTCGGCGTTTATAGGCGCCAGCATGGTAGATTGGGGTTTCCTGATACCTGAAAAGAAAGCGGAAGTGGTAGAAACATCCGTAACCCTGGCCGAGCCACCACCATTAGATCAGAAGGCACCGCCACCGCCGCCGCCACCACCACCGCCGCCGCCAACAAGGCCTACGGTGCGTTTCGTGGAGATGGTAGTGAAGAAGCAGGAAGAAGTACGGGAGGAAGAGGAGCCAATTGAAATCCCTAAGGATGACAAGGCCGAAATTTCGACTAAAACACAGGAAGGTGACCCCGATGCTAAAATTACCGAGCCGGTAGTTACCGAAGCCCCGGTAGTTGAGGAGCCTAAGGTATTTACCTTTGTGGAGCAAATGCCTGAGTTTCCTGGCGGAGAAGGTGAACTTTTGAAGTACCTTGCCAAGAACACTGTGTACCCGCAAATGGAGCGCGATAACGATATACAAGGCCGTGTAATGCTTCGCTTTGTGGTGTTAGAAGATGGTAGCGTTTCAGATGTTTCGGTACTTAGGGGCGTAAGCCCGGGCCTTGATAAAGAGGCTGTACGAGTTGTAAAATCAATGCCTAAATTTAAACCGGGCCGTCAGCAGGGTAAGGCAGTTAAGGTATATTACAACCTGCCATTTATGTTCAAACTACAATAAATAAGTCTTAAAGAATATAACTTTATACAAAATCATAATCGTTCTATCAGAATGGTTATGATTTTGTAGTTTAATAGAGCAATGAACAACACCAATAATTTTTTCAAAATCCTATACAGCAGCCCTTCTATGATTTGGAAGGGAGGGGTGGGGCTGTTATTTGTAGGCCTTGCATTCGCAATCCTCTTTTTGCCTTCCTTCGATTTAGGATTAGAATCCGGTTCTCGCTATGCGTTTGGTGGTTTGTTGTTGCTTTATGGTGGTTTCAGGCTTTACAGTTGCTATGCAGAGTATAAATTAATACGCGATGAAAGGGAATAACAATATACACCTTCTTGCCAGGGAGGCCTTGCGGGTGAAGAAATCCTATGCTCTGATGGCAATAGTACTATTGGTGATTCTACTATCGGTTGTTGGCTGCAAGCAAAACAGTGGCCAGGGTGCCAAAAAAGCACCAACAAAGTACTCCACCTACGTGGGACAGTTAAGTGTGGTAGCCGATACTGGCCTGGAGGCGATCATCAAACAGCAGGAAGAGATTTTTGATTACATGTATGATAGCGTGCAAACTACCTTCTCTTACAAAAATGAGAAAGAAATGTTTGCCGACTTTAAAGCTAAAAAGGCAACTGTAATGATACTGTCGCGCAAACTTGAGCAGGCAGAAATTAACGACCTTAAAAATCTGGATACTATTTATGTGCGCGAGTTACCCGTAGCTTATGATGCCGTGGCTATGATAGGAGGGAAGGACTTTGATGACAGTAAACTGGATATGGAAGTGCTGAAGAAATATTTCAATCCGGCGGCTACTTCCACCGACAATCCTAAATTGGTATTCGAGGGCCGGCAATCAAGCACCGTTAATTTTGTGGTAACTAAACTGGGCTATAAAGAAAAAGTATCGCCTAATGTATTTGCGCTCCAATCTGCGCAAGAGGTAATTGATTACGTGGCGGCCAATAAAAATGTCATAGGGTTTATCCCTTACAACCTGATATCTGATGCGGATGATGCACGGGTGAAAACCACGCTGAAGAGCATAAAAATTTTAAGTTTGCGCGCCAAAGACAGCGAGGGCAAGGATATACGGGTAAGCGCCAACCAGTCGGATATTGCAGTAGGAGATTATCCTCTTATCCGAACGGTAAATACAGTAACCCGGTATACGTATGAAGATAACCTGGAACTGCTGATGGTAGGTTTTTTAAGCCGCGAAAAGGGGGCTAAAATCTTTTTAAAGGCAGGTTTAATGCCTGTTAAGGTGCCTGAGCGCGATATTATTGTTAACGAAAGTGAAGTTACAGGCAGTAAGTAAACGTTGGCATTTATTTGATATCAAATAGCATAACATACAGAAAATCAAACTAAGAAAAAAATGAGAAAAGTAATTTCAATGGCGTTTTTGGTTTTAAGCGTAGCTATCCTTTCGGCGCAAACCCTGCAGGATGCGCAGCGCGAAATTGATAATGAAGGCTATTTTAAAGCCAGGCAGATTTTGTTCAAGCTTTGGAAAGACCCTGCTGCCAACAAATTTGAAGTAGCTTACTATTTAGGTAATGCTTACCTGAAGAGCGATGATGCCGACTCTGCAAAAATATTCTACCAGGCTGCATATAGCCCCGATACACGTACAGCCCTGGGTTATGTAGCAAATGGCCGTGTATCTCTTTTAAACAAAGATAGAATAGGTGCCAAGGCAAATTTTGACCGTGCCTTGCAAACCAGCAAAATGAAGAATGCAAATATCTATTACGAAATTGGTGATGCATACTTCCGTCCTGCCGTTATAGATTTAGCTGCGGCTATTTCAAACTTCGAAGCAGCTTATAACCTCGATAACAAAAACACCACCATTATGCTTGCCCTGGGCGATGCATACCTGGAGAATTCGGTAAACGATAATACCATGGGTGGCAAGGCAATGAATAAGTACGAAAATGCTTCAGAAGTCAACAAGCAATTAGCATTGGCTCACATTAAGAAAGGCCGTTTGTCGGTTCGTGGTAGAATGTACGACCAGTCTATCGAGGCTTTTAATAAAGCGCTTTCTATCGATCAGAACTACCCTGTAGTTTACAAAGAACTGGCAGAAGCTTACTATCTTACCAAACAGTACGACAAAGTAAAACCTAACTTCGAAAAGTATATTGCCCTAAGCCCCGGCGATAACCAGGCGCGCACTACGCTTGCTTCACTATATTTCCAGAGCAAAGAGTACGATAAGGCTATCGAAGAGTCTAATAAAGGTTTGGCTAACGACCCTAACAACTATATCTTCCAGCGTATTATTGGTTTCTCTAACTTCGAGTTAAAGCGCTACAAAGAAGCTGCTGAGGCAAATAAGAAGTTTTGGGATAACCCGGCCCATAAGGTGAAGGATATAGATTATATCTACTCTGCACGCATTGCCGCACAATCGGGTGATACTACAGGTGCCTTTAATTACTTTAACCAGGCATTGGCTAACGATTCATCTAACTGTGATCTGCTGGGCGAATATGCCAAGACCTTATTCCTGGCTAAGCACTACACCGAAGCAGCTGCACAGTATTTAGTAAAGAAAGAGCGTTGTGGTAAGTTGGCTTCTTTAGATGTTTACTACTTAGGCCGTGCTTACTTCAGTGCCAACGATTCACTGCGGGCAGATTCTACATTCGCTGAGTTTATCACCCGTAACCCAACATCGCCCGACGGTTACTACTGGAGAGCATGGACCAATACCAAGTTCCAGATTCAAAATCCGGAAACTTTCCCAGGCTTACCATACTACCAAAAATATATCGAGATTGCCTCGGCCGACCCTGCTAAGTATAAAAGAAACCTGGTAGAAGCTT
>DATGXP010000458.1:0-4109 GCA_035298845.1 Chitinophagales bacterium | reverse complement strand
ACATTAAAAAAGCCCGTTGTGAAAAATCACAGCGGGCTTCCGTTTATCTTTTGCTTGCACAAAAAGCATCACTTCCCTCGCTGAGCGAACGATAAATGATGGTGATGTGCAGTGCGAATCATATTGTTTAATTGTAAATCGAAGATAGAAGCCGCTTTCACAATACCAAAACATTAGTACGAAATAATCTTAGAGTTTTTCATTTTGCGCAGTTGCGAGCGAATGATTTTCTGCACCTCTACATCGTCTTCATCGTATTTTACCACCTCTTTCAGGTTGTCGGGCAGGCTGGGGGTAAGCTCCGGGTTAAAGTAGCCAAACCCTTTGTAGGTGCTGTTTTCTATCCATATTACCGAGTGCTCATCGGGGTGTATGCCTTCGGCAATAATGAAAAAGTTAGGGTGCTTATACAGGTAAGTGCGTATGGCTTTTTGTATATGCAGGTTGTAGTTTTGTAGGCCCTTGGTTTCTACAATACCCTTGTCCTTCATTTTAGAGCGCAGGGCAAACCAACTGTGCAGGTTACTATCCTTTATAATTTTGCCCAGTATTTTATTGGCTACTGCCTTGCTCGGAAACTTTAAAACCAATTCGCCCTGGTCCCAATCGAGCGGGTGGATTTTAAGCTGCAGGAAACCCTGTTCTTCCTGGTCGAGGTAAATGCCGTGCGTAGGGGTTTGTATCCTTGGCTTTTTGTTGAACTCGGGCAAATGCTTTTTTAGCTCGCGGTAAGAGAGCAGTTTAGCTGTCAATTCATTGCCGGTTAACTCATAATCTATATTGCGCATTAGCTCAAACATGCGCGTCTTTTCCGGTGAATCGGCCGGTTTAGAAAACTCGGTAATTACTTTCTTACGTATGTTTTTGGCACCTTCTAAATAGAGGATTTTACCTACTTCATCTTTATAGTAAAATACACCGGCATCATCGGGCAGCTTTTCAATTTCGGCGCGCGATAGATAGGGTGGCAACAAGTCAAGGTCAATGCCGTGGTTCAGCTCTATCTCGATATACTTTTGCGAGGTCTGTTTATCCAGAATAATCTGCAGCAACTTTACTGTAGCCTCGGCATCGCCGCTGGCGCGGTGACGGTCAGTAATTTCAATACCCAGGCTATCGCAAATGTTACCGAGGCTGTAAGAGTTAAAGCCCGGAATAACTTTACGCGAAAGGTTTACCGTGTCCAGTTGCTTGCGTATAAAATCAATACCCAGGCGCTTAAATTCCTGCCGAATCATGCCGAAGTCGAACTTAACATTATGCGCTACAAAGATTTTTTCGTGCGTTAGCTCCAGTATTTTTTCGTGTATATCTTCAAACGATGGGGCATCTTTTACCATCTCGTTGCTAATGCCGGTTAGCTTGGTCACGTAGGGGTCTATGGGCCTTTTAGGGTTTAAAAGGCTTGAAAATGAATTTATTACCTGTTTGCCATCAAAAACAAACACAGCAATTTCTATCACCCGGTCAACCGAGGGACTTCCACCTGTTGTTTCTACGTCTATTACAGCATACATAGCGGGGTGAAAATAATTATTTGCTAAAATGCCGGTAAATCCATTTTCTAACATTTGGGTATTAGCCGCTGGCTCAGTGTCCTATTAACAATTACACGAATAAGCTAAAATTCTCAAAATGGCTACCCCCTGTGTCGCTTAATTATTTGATTTTAAATGATTTATATTTTGCTTTGGCTACCCCCTTATGTAAATGCTGGTAATAAGATTACTTAAAACAGGTAAAGCCATTACCTGTATAGCCGCTTATTATAGAAGTAATAATTTGAGCATTTTAAGCGGTTTTTTAAATGCATTCTGTATTATCGTGTTGTGAACAGGTTACTCCTTTGCTTACTTTTTTTGCTATCGGGTGCGGGCTTTTTAGCCCATGCGCAGGTTATGAAGGAAGACACCACCACGAATGAGCCATTTTTTGCTGCTAAAAAATTCGACAGCAAATTTTACGTCGGGTTCGAGATGGTGCCTACCCAAATATTAAAGACCAAAGGAGCTATGAACCTGGGCTTTAGCCTAAACTGGGTGGTAAATCACAAATTTGTGGCCAGTGCTAAATACCATGTGCTTACCACGCCTGTAAATGTGCAAAGCCGCGTAGCGCCCGACAGGCCTACCGACACTTTTAACCTGCAACACCATTATGCCGGCTTAGGCTTTAGCTACATTCTTTTTGCCAATAAGAAATTCTCTTTTCAGCCGGAGCTTAGTGCGGGGTGGGGAATGCTGCGCTACAGACGCAATGAGGTTAATTACACAAGCCATTTCGGTATGATAATACCGGCTGTGTATGGTGTGTACAATGCCACAAAAAATTTCCGCCTGGGTGTGGGTTTAAATTACCGCATAGCTGCAGGTTCTAAACTGGTAAGCAGCGCCGATATGAGTGGGGTAGGTGGGGTAGTGTTTTTAAGGGTGGGAACGTTCTAAAAACAACAACGCCGCGAGGTAAACCCGCGGCGCTATAGTTATATCTAATCAAAATTATTTCTTCAGGGCATCTCTTATTTCCATCAACAAGGCATCGGTAGATGACGGTCCTGCTGGTGCAACCGGCGCCGGCACTTCTTTCTTCTTGGCGGCATTTAATCCCTTAATAATAAGGAACAACACAAACGCTACAATAATGAAGTTGATTGTGGCAGAAAGGAAATTGCCGTATTTCACTGTTCCGAAAACAGTCAACTCTTCCAGCTTCGTAAGGTGGGCAGCTTCTAAAGCGGGCTTAAGCAGAAGTGGTGTAATTACATCATCTATCAACGAGCTTACTATTTTACCAAAGGCGCCGCCTATAATTACACCTATTGCTAAATCTACTACGTTGCCTTTCATGGCAAATTCTTTAAATTCGGATATCATTCCCATGGTTTGTGGTTTTAGGGTGGTAAAATATTAGCTAAATCTACAAGAAGAATGGCGAAAACGAAAGCTCAGCTACAAAAAGTTGTAAACGGTAGCTGTCTGTAAATAAGGCAGGGTTAAATTTTTTCGAACATGTTTTTTTCTACCCAACCCACCTTGCCATCTGCCAGGCGTATTTTTGTCCAACCACCTACCTGGTCGAGCAGTTCAAGTTTTATACCCTCATGTATAGTGAATATATCGTTGCCGTTGGCATCGGGAGCGCTCTTTATGTTCACATTGGCTACCATCAAAATAGCAGTGTCGGAATTTTCTTCGCTGTGTGCCTGTTTAAATCCCAGGCCCACCGAAACAAAAGAAAGAGCCAATACAAATAAGCTAAGAAACAATACGATGCCTTTGCGCGCTATTAAAAAATACACAGCAAAAAGCACCAGCGATACCCAAACAAAACCAATTGCAAACATGCTCCAACCCTTAGATGACTGGGAGTTAAGCAGATTGTTCCATTGGGTTACAATAGCCAGCTGAGGCACCGGTTGTAGTTTGTCTACTGTTTTTAACTGAGCTAGTTTTAGGTTATGTATTATGTCTTCGTCTTCGGGGGCCAGGTTGTGTGCGCGCTCGTAATTCAAAATTGCCCTGCCGGTGTTTTTTAATTTATAGTAGCTATTGCCCAGGTTGTAGTAAACCTCGGGTGTGTGGTAACCCTTAGCCAGTATTTTCTCGTAAGCTGTAGCGGCTTGCTCAAATTCATTGGCCTTGTAATGCTGACTGGCGGTTTTGTATAGTTCAGGTGCATCCTGGGCCTGCAGTAAAAAAGAACACAGAACGCAAATCACGGATAATACACGCAGCCGCACACAACTTCTATACGAAGTTGTTACAAGCCCATTATGAATTACCTTTTTCATGTCTAACATCTATATCCGTGTTCTGTTACTTAACTTCATCTTCTAAATCTGCCATTAAGTTCATAGCCGTTTCGTAATTCTGTTTCATCTCGCCGCCTTCGCCTACCGGTGAATACAAAGCAAGTTCGCAAGTGCCCAGCAGGCTCTTAAGCTTTGCAATAGTTTCAGGTTTAGCATTTTTGGCCAGTAGCTTTTCCTCTACATTATCTTTCGATAGCTCAGCCATATCAATGTTCAGTTTATCGCCCAGGTAACCCCAGATAGCGCGCGATACCTCATCGTAAAAACTCTTCTTATCGCCTTTGCTTAAATGCTTTTC
>DATGXP010000457.1:0-2517 GCA_035298845.1 Chitinophagales bacterium | reverse complement strand
GACTGATGGTAACCACCACTTCATCATTGGCTATCAGGTCTTCCATATTAAAGTCGCCGGCAGCGTACTCAATATTGGTGCGGCGCTCATCGCCATACTTCTCCTTTATTTCCAGCGTTTCATTCCTGATTATCTCCATTCTTAGCGGTTCTTCGGCCAAAACGCGGTTTAACCAGGCTATGGTTTTCATCAATTCGTCATATTCCAGGCGTATTTTCTCTCTTTCCAGTCCGGTTAAGCGTGATAAACGCATTTCCAGAATGGCTTTAGCCTGTATTTCGCTTAAGCCAAAGTTAGACATCAACCCTTCGCGTGCTATATCACTATCGTTAGATGCACGGATAAGCTTAATTACCTCATCCAGGTGGTCAAGGGCAATTAGCAAGCCCTCTAATATATGAGCTCTTTCCAGCGCTTTCTTCAGTTCCCACTGTGCGCGGCGTACCACCACATCGTGCCTAAACTCAACAAAATAGCGGATAAAGTCCTTAAGGTTCAATATTTTAGGAATGCCATTAACAATGGCCACGTTATTTACACCAAACGATGTTTGCAGCGATGTAAGGGCAAAAAGCTGGTTCAGCACCACATTGCTGATAGCATCGCGCCTTAACTCAATTACTACCCGTATACCGTTGCGGTCCGACTCATCGCGCACTTCGCTTATGCCTTCAATCTTCTTTTCGTCGCCCAGTTCGGCTATCTTCCTAACCAGGTCGCTCTTTACCACCTGGTAAGGTACTTCGCTAATAATAATCCACTCGCGGCCATTATCCTGCACTTCAATCTCTGCTTTGCCACGCAGCACTACACGTCCGCGGCCAGTCATAAATGCCTGGCGCACGCCGTCGTAACCATAGATAGTTCCACCCGTTGGAAAGTCAGGAGCCTTCACTACAGTCATCAATTCTTCAATCGTAACATCCTTGTTATCAATGTATTTTACCACGCCATCTGCAACTTCCGTTAAGTTGTGTGGCAGCATGTTGGTAGCCATACCTACGGCAATACCGCTGGCTCCGTTTACCAACAGGTTAGGTATTTTGCTTGGCAATACCGATGGCTCTTCTAACGAGTCATCGAAGTTAAGCCGCATGTCTACCGTATCTTTTTCAATATCGGCAAGCATGTCTTCCGCCATTTTTCTAAAGCGAGCCTCGGTATAACGCATAGCTGCCGGAGGGTCATCATCTATCGACCCGAAGTTACCCTGCCCGTCAACCAACGGGTAGCGCAAGCTCCAGTCCTGTGCCATACGCACCATAGCGTCGTACACACTGCTATCGCCGTGTGGGTGGTACTTACCCAGCACCTCTCCCACTATTCTCGCACTCTTTTTGTGCGGCTTGTTGGGGGCCAGGCCCAGCTCGTTCATGGCATAAAGCACCCGGCGGTGTACCGGCTTCAGGCCATCGCGCACATCGGGTATAGCGCGGCTAACAATTACGCTCATCGAATAATCGATGTACGCGGTCTTCATTTCCTCCTCTATATTAATAGGTATAATACGGGGGGTGTTGGTAAGGTCCGGGTTTTCTCCACCACCATCGTTAGGCGGCACCGGAGGGTTCAATTCATCTGCCATATTTCTTGTTTAAAGGGCCAAAGGGTTAAAAATTTAAAGGGGGGGAAAAACAGAGCTTTATCCGTTTTCCCATTTAAACTTTTAGCCGTTTTACCGTTTTTTGCGTTTAGATTAATTTTAAGCGCACGAATATAGCTTTTCGACACCCCCTTTACAAGGTATGTCAATGAGATTTTTTCAACATTTAACGGCCATTTTTAGTAATTCAGTCACTTTCTGGCCAAAGTTATAAACACCTACTTTTTCTTAAGGTCTATCATATCCTTAACTATGGCAAAAGCCTCGTGTACGTATATGTCGCGGGTAATATTTTCAAGTACTTTGTTGTTTATCTCCACTTCCCACTCATCCGGTTTCTTGTTTGGGTCAGGGGCCACGCGGTAATAGTTGGTTGTACTATATATATGTGTGCTGTCCTCCCGTATATCTTTTAGCACCTTACGGCCCCGGGCAATATATTTTTTACTTAGATCAGTAAATGCAGAATACTGCAGTGAAAGCGGTTTTTCAATCAGTTTCTTCCTTTCCGTATATAGCTTATTCCCCTCTGCTACCAGTTTAAAGCCCGGTGTTTGTGCTATACGCTGCTCACTTTTTTGACGCAGAGCGGCAATAGGCAAGGGCCTGAATGGTTCATACACTCCTTTCCGCTTCAATGTATCCAGCGATAAATAGTGGCTCATGTATTGTTCGCGGTAACCAAGGCTATCGAACACATCGGGCAATAGTATGTCAGGCTGTACACCGCGCAGCTGGTTATTCAACCCGTTTACACGGTATAGCTTGGCTATGGTGATTTTTACCTTATCCTTTACATCCGACTGAAAATTACCAAAGTCAATGTCAAACCTCTCCAGCGTGCTATCAGCCGGCAGGTAGCGCTGGGCTGTGGCTTTACCAAAGGTAGGGCTGCCTACAATCACCGCGCGGTT
>DATGXP010000456.1:0-7472 GCA_035298845.1 Chitinophagales bacterium | reverse complement strand
TCACGGTCGCTTTCACCGGTGGCGCCTACTATCATTTGGGTGCTTTGTCCGGCGGGTGTAAATTTGGGAGCCTTTTTAAAAACCTTCCGCTCTTCTTTATACTGCACAATTTCGGTGCTAATCTGTCGCATGGGGGTTATCATATCCTCACGCTTTTTATCGGGTGCCATTAGCTTAAGGCCGGCATCGGTAGGCATCTCTATATTAATACTTAAGCGGTCGGCATACAGGCCGGCTTCATGCATCAACTCCGGGCTGGCACCGGGTATAGATTTAAGATGGATATAGCCATTGAAGTTTTTTTCGGTGCGAAGTTTTTTTGCCACCAGCACCAGTTTCTCCATACTGTAGTCGGCATTCTTTGCAATGCCCGAGCTAAGAAAAAGTCCCTCGATATAATTTCGCCGGTAAAAGTTGATGGTAAGGTCTACCACTTCATCTACACTAAAACTGGTGCGGCGTATGTCGTTACTTTTGCGCGTTACGCAATAGGCACAATCGTAAATGCAGTGGTTGGTCATCAGTATTTTGAGCAGTGATACGCACCGCCCGTCTTCGGTATAGCTATGGCAAATGCCCGAACCGGTATCGCCCAATCCTTTGTCTTTATTTTTGCGGTTGCTGCCGCTGCTGGAGCATGATACATCGTATTTGGCAGCATCTGCCAGTATGGCCAGCTTGGCCTGAATTTTATCCATAATGCCAAAATAGTTAGTATTTACTAAAATTATTGGCATTGAGTTGTTAATTAACCAAACAAAAAAATCCCCCTTTGCCTGAGCAAAGGGGGATAAACAAAACAGAATGAGGGTTAACTTAAGTGTGGCTTTATTCTTTTGTAAAAGATTTTTTCACCACGCCGTTTAAAGTTTGTATGGTTAATACATAGCTACCCTGTGCCAGCATATTAACATCCAGGCGGGCGAGGTTGCCGGTTTCGGCCAGCACTTTTGCGCCCAGTACATTATGCACCTCTACAGCCTGTATAGCCACATCGCTCTTTATTATAAGCAGGTTGGTAGCAGGGTTAGGATAAACCGCAATAGATGCGGACGCCACATGGGCAATGCCCGAGATAATTACATTAACCTCTGCTGAAGTACCGGTGCAGCCATCGGCGCTGGTTACATCCACCTTGTAATCGCCCGTTTGCGTTGCCGTGTAAGTTTGTGCTGTAGCCAAAGAGATAGGGCCACCATCTAAATACCACTGGTAGCTGCTGCCGGTTACACTGCTGGTGAGCAGGGCATTGTTTTGCTGCACTACCGGTGCCGGTGTGGCATTTACAATTACTACCGCAGCATCTGAGGTATCAGTACCGCAGGTACCGGTTACCTCCACTTTGTAAGTGCCTGCATCGCTCACGTTAGAAGATGCAATGTTGAACGATGTTGCCCCGGCACCGCTTACAAGCGTATCGTTCTTCCACCACTGGTAGTTCAGGCTGCCACCGGCAGCTACTACGTTCAGGTCAATTGCATCGCCCGAGCAAACGGTAAGGGTGCTTGCCGGTTGGGTAGTAATGGAAGTAGCATCTGCTATAGTAAGTGTTAGTGTAACTATGCTATCGCAGCTTTGGGCCGATGCAAGTGTATCGGCATAAACACCGGCTATGGTTAAAACATCGCCGTTGAAATCGTAGCTGCCGCCCTGGCAAATGCTTTCGGCAAGTGTAGTGGTTATAGGCGCCAACACCGTTAAGTGCAGGGTAATAATACTATCGCATCCGTCTTGTGTTTGCACGGTTTCGTTATAGTTGCCGCTTTGTGTAAGTGTTTGTGCAAAGAAGGTATAAGAACCGCCGTTGCAAATGGTTTCAGAGAAATCTCCTGTTAAGGCGGGGCTTACTGTAAGATTAAGCGTGATAACCGAATCGCAGCCAACTGCATTTACAAGCGTATCGTTATATGCACCGCTTTGGGTAAGAGCTTCACCATTGAAGCTATATGAATTGCCTGCACATATTGTTTGGCTAAACGCGCTTGCCGATGGCTGTAGTATATCTATGGTATGCGTGGCACTGGCCGAGCAGTTAGCACCCAGCGATGCAGTAACTGTGTAAGTGGTAGTAGTGGCCGGCGATACAGTAATAGTGGAGCTGGTGCCTAAACCATTGCCCCAGGTGTAGGTGTTGCCACCGTTGGCAGTAAGCGATACGCTGCCTCCTGCGCACACCGAGGTTGAACCGGTAATGCTGGCAGTAGGTGTATTTTGCACACTTACTGTTTGCGATGCCGTAGCGGTACAGTTGTTAGCTGTAACAGTTACAGTATAGGTAGTGGCATTTACCGGCGTTACCGTTATTGCGGCTGTAGTTTCGTTGTTGCTCCAGCTGTAGGTGCCGCCCCCAGTGGCGGTAAGAGTAGCCGATAAGCCCGAACAAATAGTGGTCGGTCCATTAATAGCCGCCGTAACGGAGTTAACCGTAATGGTAGCGCTGGCCGTGGCACTACAGTTGTTGGCATCGGTTACGGTAGTGGTATAGGTAGTAGTAGTGGTTGGAGAAAGGTTTTGTATAGCATTGGCTGTTAAGCTGCCGCTCCATACATAGCTGGCCCCGCCCGATGCTGTAAGTGTTTGCGAACCGCCCAGGCAGATAGCCGCCGATGAAGGCGAAATAGCCGCTACCGGTAAAGGATTAACGGTAACGGTACGTTGTGCTGTTGCACTACAGTTGTTAGCATCGGTTACGGTTACAGCGTAAGCATTGGTAGTGCCCGGCGATACGGTAATAGCGGCAGCGGTATTATTGGTGTTCCACAAATAGCTGGTGCCGCCCGATGCAGTAAGCGTAGAGCTTGCGCCTGCACAAAGCGTTACACTAGCCGGAGAAATAGCTGCCACCGGTAACTGGTTAACGGTAACAAGTTGCGAGGCTGTAGCCGAGCAGTTGTTCTGTGTAACGGTTACAGTATAGGTAGTAGCTGTTGCAGGCGATACTGTAACGGCTGCATTGCTACCTAACGAGTTACTCCATGCGTATGAAGAACCGCCGCTGGCGGTTAAGGTAGTCGAGGCACCGGTACAAATAGTTCCGTTACCTGATATAGCCGCAGTAGGGTTATTGTTTACAGTTATAAGTACAGTATCGGATGCAACTGTACCACAGCTGCCGCTGATTACCACACTGTAAGGGCCGGCATCGTTGGCAGTAACCGAAGGAATATTAACTGTTGAGGTTTGGCTACCCAACACAGTTGAACCCCTGCGCCATACGTAAGTAGTGTTGTTGCCGCCGCTGCCCACTACCGATAAGGTAAGTGGTGCACCCACACACACAGCCTGCGCCAATGGCTGCTGCGATATGCTGGCAGATGTTACTACCGATAATACTGCAACCGCTGAAGTATCGGCACCGCAGGTACCGGTAACTACTACCGAGTAGTCGTCGGCATCGTTAATAGTAAGCGATGGAATATTATATGTAGAGGCCGTAGCAAGGTTAATGTCACTTCCATCTTTCTTCCATTGGTAAGTAAGACCAACACCCGCGGCCGCTACGTTAAACGTAACTGCTGAACCGGTGCAGGCAGTTTGCGATACCGGCTCGGTGGTAATATTGGTTATAGGGTTTACAGTAACTACTGATGATGCCGTTGCAGAGCAACTGTTAGCATCAGTTACGGTTACTGTGTAAGTGGTAGTAGCTACAGGCAATACTAATTTGTTTGACCCTGTTCCTAACTGGTTGCTCCAGTTATAAGATGCGCCGCCGCTGGCGATTAAATTCTGCGATGCACCGCTGCAAATGGTAACAGACGATGGGTTGATACCGGCAACAGGCAATTGGTTTACAGTAACCTGACGGGTAGCCGTTGTAGAGCAGTTGTTACCATCGGTAACAGTTACGGTATAAGTGGTGGTGGTTGCAGGCGAAAAAGTGGCCGCTGCATTGCTGCCGCCGCTATTGCTCCAGGCATATGTAGTGCCACCGCTGGCGGTAAGTGTAGCCGATGAACCTAAACACACAGCTACCGATGCCGGTGCTATAGCAGCTGGTGGTAGGGCGTTTACAGTTACTACCCGGGTAGCCGTTGCGCTACATGTTCCGTTAGATACAGTTACCGTGTAAGTAGTAGTACTAGTTGGGGAGAAAGTAGCTGCCGCATTGCTGCCGCCGCTGTTGCTCCAGGCGTAGTTAGTGCCTCCACTGGCGGTTAAAGTAGCCGATGCGCCGTTGCATATAGTAGCAGTTACAGGGCTGATAGATGCCGATGGTATAGAGTTAACAGTTACCAGGCGGCTGGCTGTAGCGCTGCAGCTGTTGCCATCGGTAACGGTAACTGTATAGGTAGTATTGGTAGTTGGAGAAAAAGTAGCCGCTGCATTGCTACCGCCGCTGTTGCTCCAGCTATATGCTGTGCCGCCGCTGGCGGTGAGGGTAGCCGCATCGCCTGCGCATATAGTAACAGTGGCCGGGGCTATAGCAGCGGTTGGTAACTGGTTAACAGTTACAGTAGCTGTGGCTGTAGCCGAACAAGTGTTAGCGCCGGTAACCGTAACCGTGTATGTAGTGGTTGAAGTAGGCGCAAAGGTAGCCGCTGCATTGCTGCCGCCGCTATTGCTCCAGGCATAGGTGCCGCCACCACTAGCGTTAAGGTTAGCGTTTTGTCCTGTGCAAATAGATACGGCAGCCGGTTGAATATTTGCCGATGGTAGTGCATTAACGTTTACCAATCGCGATGCCGTAGCCGAACAGTTATTGGCATTGGTAACAGTTACAGTATAAGTAGTAGCCGAAGTGGGCGAAAAAATTGCCTGTGCACTATTGCCACCCCCATTGCTCCATGCATAGGTGCCGCCACCGGTAGCTGTAAGTGTAGCCGTGCCACCTGTGCAGATGGTAACCGAAGCCGGTGTAATACCTGCTGTTGGGTTGCTGTTTACAGTAACCAGTCGCGATGCCGTGGCCGAACACGTACCATCGCTTACGGTTACTGTGTAGGTGGTATTAGTGGTTGGCGAGAAGGTAGCCGTTGCATTGCTGCCACCGCTGTTGCTCCAGGCATAAGTTGTTCCACCGCTGGCGGTAAGGGTGGCGCTTTGCCCGTTGCATATTGTAACAGTAGCCGGTGCAATAGCCGCTGTAACAGCAGGCACTACAGTAACCGTTACGGTGTCTACATCAGCACATTGGCCACTGTTGGTATTCATGGTTACAGTGTAAGTAGTAGTACTGGCGGGCGATACTGTTTTTGTTGCGCCCAGGCCCAGGCCATTGCTCCAGCTATAGCTGGTAGGTGAAAATACACTGGCCGTAAGGGTTACAGAACTGCCTGCACAAATGGTAGGCGATGCCGGTGATACCGACCCATCTGCAAAACCGGTGATAGTGAGCGGACGGGTTGCAAAATTAGAAGTGTCGCAATTATTGGCGCGCGCTACACCAATAGTTACAGGGCCTGCCGTATATGGCATTAGCAATACAATACTTATGCTATCGGCCCTGCTTAAAATGGTAATGCCGGCGGGTATGTTCCAAACATAGTAATTGCCGCCGCTGCCGCCACTGGCGCTAAATGTATAAATACCGCCCACACAAGGGGTGGAAATTCCACCAAGAATGGATGTAGGAGCAGCCGATGGGCCGGGGGTTAAGGTAACCAGCTTGGTAACTGGTGGAGATATACCGCAGGCACTGTTGGCCCTTACAGATATAGTACCTGATGTTGTATTGGAAGTAACGGCTATAGTGTTGGTGGTAGAGGAACCTGTCCAGCCCGATGGCAATGTCCAGGTGTAAGAGGTAGCGCCTGCTACCGGTGCAGCTGTATACACAGCGCCTGATATAGAAAGACAGGCTGTATCTAACCCCGAAATAGAGGCAGGTGGGGTTAAATTACAGGGCGAGTGACGGGCAATAAAAGCATCGTTGGCGGAAGAAGAAGTAAGGGTTTGCACCCCACCCACCGAAGGATCGAAATCGGCGGTGCCGGTAAAATAGCCACCGGTATATACTTTGCTGCTATCATCTAAAGCTATTACAAAAGCTTCATCGGTGGTAGAGCTGCCCATAGTAGTAACCCAAGTTAAATTTCCTACGCTATCATACTTTGCAATAAAAATATCGTTGGCGGTACTAGGTGATGCACTAATAGTAAAAAAGGCTGGCGAACCATCAAAATCAACCGAAGGGCCGGTAAAGCGGCCGGTTACATACACATTGCCGGCATCATCATGTGTTGTTTGGTAAACCTGTGCCTGGTTATCGAAGCCGGGCCCACTTAGGGCCTTTACCCAGTTACAGGTACCGGTTGGGCTCCAGCTGCAAAAGAAACCGGCGAGGCTACTACCCTGCGCAGTTACCTGTATGCCACCAAAAACACCTACCCCCCAGTAAGCCCCCCCAACAATAATATTGCCCGATGGGGTTATATCTAAAGTAGTTCCATTATCATTCTGGTTTAGTGTGGTACCGGTACCCCCCATTTTGCGCGCCCAGATATATGCTCCGGCATTGGTATACTTAGCCAAAAATGCATCTGTGTTTACACTTCCAGCATTAAGATTAGCCGTTCCCCCTGCCGAGACATCAAAATCGCATGTGCCAAAAAAATGGCCGGTGATGTATACGTCATCATTAGCATCTACACCTATATCACGGGCTATTACATTGGTGGTGGCGCCACCTTGAAATGGCTTGCCATACAAACACCTTCCGGCCCGGTCATATTTAGCAAAATACATATCCGCCGGATCGGTAAAGTTAACCTGCACCGCGGGCGTAAACGGGTGCTCGAAGGTAATGTTGGTGCTGCCAATAGTGCCGCATATAAAAATATTCTCGGATGAATCGAGTGCTATACCATACGCATAGTCGGATAAGGTACCGGTAATACGGCGCGCCCATTGGTAGTTGCCGTCCTGGTCGTATTTGGCCACAAAGCCTTCTACGCTTCCACCCGATGCAAGGCCATTAGTAGCCGGGCCGGGGTTAAAATCAATAGCACCACCCGTATGCACACTATAATAGCCCACAATTACAATGGTATCGTTATCGCCAAGTGCCAGCGACATACCATAATCATCGCCCGTACCACCAATGCGGTGCGCCCACACATACTCGCCGGCTGTGGTGTACTTGGCAAAATAAATATCGTTGTTACCCGCCGAAACAAGATTGGCAGTGTCTGGGCCGGGATTAAAATCTACCGTGGACTGAAAGCCCCCGATTATATATACGTAACCGTTAGATACTACTAACCTGCGTACGTTATCGTTGCCAGTGCCAGCAGACTGGCCAATTTTTTTTGCCCAGTCGTATGATAACCCCCCTTGCTGTGCATAAAGAAGGACTGCGCACAGCGCCAAAATTGTGGTAGTAAAAATCCGCTTCATAAAATCCGAGTTTTGTTTGGCAACAATATTCGGCATGAAGCAGGCCTGAGCGCGATCTACAATTCATGAACCCCCTGTTTTGGGTTCACGAAACGGTGGAACGTATAATATGCGGACTGATAATCAATGCCGCC
>DATGXP010000455.1:0-2140 GCA_035298845.1 Chitinophagales bacterium | reverse complement strand
ATGCAGGGTATCTGCACCAGGCCGCCTATAGGGTCGCAGGTCATGCCTAAGTGATGCTCCATGGCAATTTCGGCAGCCTGTAGCACCTGCGCGTTTGTACCTCCAAGGCACTCGGTAAGTGCACCGGCCGCCATGGCGCTGCTTACACCAATCTCTGCCTGGCAGCCGCCCATAGCTGCCGATATGGTAGACCCCTTTTTAAACAGCGAACCCAACTCAGATGCGGTGAGCATAAACTTTACAATGTTCTCATCGTTATCGCCATTGCTAAACAGGTAGTAGTACATCAGCACCGCAGGTACTACACCGGCTGCGCCGTTGGTTGGTGCTGTTACCACCCGGCCAAAAGAGGCATTCTCTTCATTTACTGCCAGGGCAAAACAACTTATCCAGTTCATGGTGCTGGTAAAGCTTCGGTCGGTTTTGCGGATGGCTTCTAACCATTCCTGGTAGTTGCTATATACTGCATTCTTCAGCAGCAGCTTATTCATTTTGGCTGCGCGGCGCGCCACATTAAGCCCACCGGGTAGTATGCGCTCTCCGCTATGGCAACCGCGGTAAATGCAATCAAACATTACATCCTTTAAATTCAGCACGCCCTTTTTGGTTTCCTCAACACTGCGCCATGCTTTCTCATTCTCCATCACCAGCTGCGAAATGCTAAGCCCCGCCCGCATGCAATACTGCAACAGGTCGTCGGCATCATTTATCTCATACTTAAGGTTGGCCGGTGTTTTATGCACGGTATCTTCACCTTCTTTTACCACAAAGCCACCGCCCACCGAGTAGTAGATTTCTTCTTTGGTACTATTGTCTTTAAATGTTGCAACGAACTTAAGAGCGTTGGGGTGGTACGACAGGCTTTCTTTTTTTAGAAACACAATATCGGCCTGCGTATCAAAGTCAGTTTCAACCTTACCTGCCAGCTTTATCTTCTTCGAGCTCCTTATATCTGCAATAGTCTGGTTCAGTATGGTGGTGTCGAAAGTAACCGGGTCTTCGCCGTTCAGGCCCAGTATTACGGCTATATCGGTGCCGTGGCCTATGCCGGTTTTGGCCAGCGAGCCATACAGGTAAACCTGCACGGTTTTTACCTCGTTCAATTTACCGGTATCGCCTATCTCTTTCAAAAAGCGCTCGGCGGCCCGCCAGGGCCCAAGCGTGTGCGAACTGCTGGGGCCTACACCTATCTTGAAAATATCGAAAACACTTAGTTCTTCTTTTGCCATAGCGGTTCGAAGGTAATAATGAAATTAGCTTTGCAGAAACCTGTTAACTATCATATTAACAGATCAAACATTTTTTGTCTATTTGTGGTTTATTAGCTACTATGGAAATTGCGAGGCTGGAAGCAGCAGGTAAAGTGTATAAAAGCGGGGATAGTGAGGTAGTTGCCTTACAGCCCACCGATTTTAAGGTTAATAAAGGCGAACTCGTGCTTATTATAGGCCCGTCTGGCTCGGGCAAAACCACTTTGCTCTCGCTGCTCGGCTGTGTTATATACCCCAGCCAGGGAAAAGTATGGATTAACGGCACTTATACCAATAACTTAAGCGATGCGCAAATGGCCGGTATCCGGTTAAATAACATCGGTTTTGTGTTCCAGAGTTTTAACCTGATAGCCCCCTTAAATGTAGAGGAGAATGTAATGCTGCCACTAACCCTGCAGGGCGTTGCCAAAAAAGACGCGCAGCCAAGGGCTGTAAAAGCACTGGAGCTATTGGGCATGACCCACCGGCTTAAGTCTTTACCCAAAATGCTATCGGGCGGCGAGCAGCAGCGGGTGGCTATTGCCCGTGCACTGGTGTCAGACCCACCCATGTTGCTATGCGATGAACCAACTGCCTCACTCGATGTAAAGTCGGTAGGTATTGTTATGAAACAACTGCAGGATTTGGCCGCGCAGGGCAAGGGTGTAATAGTAGTAACGCATGACCAGCGGCTGGTGCCTTATGCCACCCGTGTAGTAGAAGTGCAAAACGGCGCTGCCACCGAGGTTGCCCAATCGGAGTATTTAAAAAACTTAACCCATCATTAAAGGAAGTAAAGTATGAAACAGGTATTTGTATTTCTGCTACCAGTGCTATTGTTTGCCGCCTGCAAAGGCAAGGAGGATAAACCGGTAGAAAGCGCAGTGAAA
>DATGXP010000454.1:0-2640 GCA_035298845.1 Chitinophagales bacterium | reverse complement strand
AAACCGTGAAATAAGCTGGCTTGCGTTTAACGAACGCGTATTGCAGGAAGCCGCTGACCCCAACGTGCCCGTAATTGAACGGATGCGCTTTCTGGGTATTTTTTCTAACAACCTCGATGAATTTTTCCGCGTGCGGGTAGCCACCCTTAAGCGGCTGGTGCTAATGGGCAAAAAGGCCAAGGGCACGGTGCAGTACAAGCCTAAAAAAATAATGGAAGAGGTGCAGCAGAAAGTGTTGAGCCAAAGCAAATTGTTTGAAAAAATATATGGCGATGTGCAGCGTGAGTTACGCAAGCACAAAATTTTCATCATTAACGAGAAGCAACTTTCTGCGGCGCAAAAAGAGTTTGTAAAGAATTACTTTACCGAGCATGTGCGCCCGGCCCTGGTGCCTATTATGATTAACCAGGTAAAGTCGTTTCCTTACCTTAAAGATAAGACCATTTATTTTGCCATTAAGCTATCGGTAACCGATAAGCCGTTGCAAAAGCAATTTTCGCTGATAGAAATCCCCAACGATACGGTAGAACGGTTTATCACGCTACCATCTACCAATCAAAACCAGTATATCATTCTGCTGGATGATATCATCCGGTTTAACCTGCCCGAGGTGTTCTCTTTTTTCCCTTACAATAAAATAGAAGCCTATACCATAAAGCTAACCCGCGATGCCGAAATGGATATTGATAACGATGTATCGCAAAGCTTTTTAGATAAACTATCGAAGGGCGTTAAGGCGAGGCAAAAGGGCAACCCTGTGCGCTTTGTGTACGACGATTCTATACCGCACGACCTGCTCGACTTTATAAAGGGAAAAATGAAACTGCGAGACCTGGATAACCTAATACCCGGTGGGCGCTACCATAATTTTAAAGATTTCATGAAGTTTCCTACGCTGGGCAAAGACCTGGTGTATCAAAAACTAAAGCCCCTGCAGCACAAAGCACTTAAGGGCAACCAAAGCTACTTTGATGTGCTGAAGAAACAGGATGTAATGCTGCATTACCCTTATCACAGTTTCTCCTACTTTATTGATCTGCTGCGCGAGGCAGCTATAGATCCTAACGTAAAAACCATACGCATTACCCTGTACCGGTTGGCTAAAAAGTCGATGGTGATTAATGCTCTGAGCAATGCGGCACAAAACGGCAAACAGGTTACAGTAGTGCTCGAGTTGCAGGCCCGGTTTGATGAAGAAGCCAATATTAAGTGGGCCAAGCACCTGCAAGATCAGGGCATACAGGTAATTTATGGCGTACCGGGACTTAAAGTACATTCTAAATTCTGCCTGATAACAAGGGTAGAAAACGGCAAGCTGCAACATTATGCTAACATTACCACCGGTAACTATAACGAAGTAACCTCAAATATTTATTGCGATGACTCGCTGCTGACAAGCGATAGCCGGATTACAAAGGAAGTAGAATATGTGTTCGAATTTTTTGAAAAGAATTATAAGATACACAACTTTAAACACCTGCTTCTTTCGCCGCATAGTACCCGTAAAAAACTAAACCGGTTTATTGATAACGAAATTGAGTTTGCCCAAAATGGTAAAAAGGGGGAGATATTGCTGAAGATGAATAGCCTGGTAGATGAAGAGTTAATTGGCCGCTTGTACGAAGCCAGTAATGCCGGCGTTAAAATCAGGATAATAGTGCGCGGTATATGCGGCCTTACCGCGGGTGTGCCGGGCATGAGCGATAATATAGAGGTGATAAGCATAGTTGACCGCCTGCTTGAGCATTCACGCGTTTTCTTTTTCCGCAACGGCGGCGAACAAATTTGCTATATATCATCTGCCGACTGGATGATTCGGAACCTTGACACCCGTATTGAGGTTAGTTGCCCAATATATAACCCGGCTATTCAGAAAGAGTTGCGCGATATGCTGGAGCTACAATGGAGCGACAATGTAAAAGCCCGCATTGTAGATTGGGAACTAAAAAACCTGCACCGCGTTGCAACCGGTAAAAAAGTAAGATCGCAGGAGGCTATCTACCAGTACTTTGCTAAGCAATCAGCGCTTAAATAGCCCTGCTATTATTAAGTAAACGCTGCTATCAACTTTTTTTCGTTGAAAACTAGGCTATCTATTATAAGATACCGGGTTTATTTTTCAAAAAAATTAAACCTTGGAAATCAGGCGTTTTGCAGCTATTGATATCGGCTCTAACTCGGTTCGTTTACTGATAGAGAATGTATTGCAAAACGGCGAAGCACCTATGTTTAAAAAGAGCGCTCTGATACGTGTACCGGTGCGACTTGGCGGCAATGCTTTCCGCGATAACGTTATTCCCGAAATTACTATCCGGCAGTTGGTAGATACCATGATAGGGTTTAAGCATATTATGCGGGCCAACAATGTGCTGCATTATAAAGGCTGTGCAACATCGGCCATGCGCGAGGCCGCCAACGGCGCACAGATAATCAAACGCATAAAAAAGGAAGCCGGTATTGATATAGAGATTATAAGTGGCAATAGCGAGGCGCACATTATCTTTAATAGCCAGAAAGCTGTGCGCGAAAAAATGGCCAAGAACTGTGTATTTGTAGATGTTGGCGGCGGCAGCACAGAGATAACTGTGTTTAAAAACGGTAAAGTATCGGCTGCAAAATCGTTTCGCATAGGTACTCTAA
>DATGXP010000453.1:0-5110 GCA_035298845.1 Chitinophagales bacterium | reverse complement strand
ACCGGCACCACGCCCGCCTTACGTTGCGATGCAGGTACGGTAGATTTAGGGGCTACAGCCAGCGCGGGAACTATAAACTGGTATGCAGCTTCATCGGGAGGCCCATCGCTGGGCAGTGGCACCACCTTTACCACGCCTTCTATAGCTGTTACTACTCCTTATTATGTAGATGCAACTAACAACGGTTGTACCACTGCCAGCCGCACAGCTGTAACAGCAACTGTTGCAGGCAAGCCGGTGGCTACTATTGGCTACCAATCGTGCGCCGGTGTAAACGGCAGTACAACTATACGCGTTACACCAGCGGGTGGTACAGGACCATTTTTATACAGTATAGATAATGTGACTTTTACCAGCACCGATACCGTACATGTGGCTAACGGCTCTAGCAATAACTACTATGTAAAGGATAATAACAACTGCGTATCAGACCCTACCAACTATGCTGCTACTGCACCTGTGCCTACACAAATTCCTTCGGCGCTTGGTTCTACCAGTTGCAGCTGTCCTTCATCTAACGAGGGCCGCGATGTATACCTTACCGATGGGCTGGGGAACCTGATAGCTGTAATAAACGATAAGGGTCACGACCTGGGTACCATTACAGCCACTGTTTACACCAAGGCTTCGCCTGTAATTATAAGCAACAATCAGGGGGGTAACACAGCCGCCTTGGGAAGAAATTTTGTGCTCGATTTTAACGGCACCAACTTAACTCCGGCAGTAGAGGTTAAATTTCCTTTTACCGATGATGAATTAACCGACCTTACAGCAGCAGCTGCCGCTACACCAGACGGTGCCGACGATATTAATTCACTTACAGACTTGGGAAGCACCCAGTACGAAGGGCCTGATGAAGATTCTACCTATAACTCTGCTGCTGCTACCATGCTTGTGTATCACCGTCAACTATCGCATGGAAGCATACTTAATGGCAAGTTTGTGAAAATAGGGTTATCGGCTAATGGCGAGCACTGGTTACATGGCGGTGGCAACGGAAGCCCGCTACCGGTAACACTGGTTTCTTTTGAAGCTACTGCTAAACCTGTACTGCAACAAGTACAAACAAAGTGGGTTACCAGCATGGAGATAAATAATGATTACTTTACAGTAGAAAGAAGCAGCGACGGAGTTAACTTTGCCGAAGTAGGGCAGGTAGAAGGGGCAGGCAACAGTACCACCAATATTAACTACGTGTTTAATGATACTAAACCTTTAACAGGTGTTTCGTACTACCGCTTAAAACAAACTGACTTTGATGGCCATTTTACCTATTCCAACGTGGTAGCAGTGGCTATGGGCGAGCAGACCGCCGTGCGCATGTATCCTAACCCTGCCGAAGACGATTTGTTTGTTGCTGTGGCCAACCCGGGAACCGAAATTGCCATATCTATACACGATGTTAGTGGCCGTACGCTCTTCGCGCAGTCTTTCGAGGGTAACAGAAGCACAACAGAACAAGTGCTGAAACTGCAGGTAAAACAATTGCTGTCTGCAGGTATTTATATGGTAAATGTAGCCAGCAATGGTACCGAGTATAAGCAGAAATTGATTCTTGATTAAACACCTTTTTTTCTCTCTTAAAAGAGGGCAGTAGCGCTGGTATTTGCGCTGCTGCCCTCTTTTTATTTATATAAACCCGCTTAACACAATAAATTCTGGGCCGGCCAGGCCGGAATATTAAATTCTTTACAAGTTTTAATCTGTTATGCAATATTTTCTCATAGCATGACATAAATACGGCCAATTAGCCCGCTAATCTCTCTATACAACATACGTTTAAACAAGAAATTTATTCGTAAATGCTTGTTTCTCAATGTCAGCTTTCGGTTGGCTACAATCATTTACATACAATAATCTTAAGAATACAAGATTATGCTTGTGTGAAACATAGCGCAAACTGAAACTGACAAATCTACAGCCCGTAAAGATTAGGACTTGTATAAGATTTTTTTTAATGATTTAAATGTCAGCCATGTTATTTATCACCCGCACAACTATCAAATCTGCAACCAACGGTTTACTGCTTTTCTTTCTACTGCTGCTTGCCGTAGGATATAATAATGATTTGCAGGCAGCCACAAAAACTTCGGCTGCTACAGGTAACTGGAGCGCCGCTGCCACCTGGAGCCCATCGGGTGTACCGGCCCCCGGCGATGACGTAATTATTCGCGGCGGGCACGTAGTTACCGTAAATGGTGCTTATACCTGCAATAACCTCGATTTGGGCGATGCCACATCGGGTACTACCACGCTTACCGTAACAGTGGGCAACAGTCTTACTATTAACGGCGCCGTGCGTATTAACCCCAATAACACGGCCTCTACTTATACTTTGGATGCAGGTGCCGGTACTATAAATATGAACGGCACCTTTACCAGCTGGAGCACATCGGGTACCAATAGCATAAGGGTATCTACCGGTACGTTTAACATAACGCCGGCAATTACCATTAATGCCGCTACGCAGAATGTGACCTTTACCGGCGCAGGCACCATCAATTTCAGAAATGCTTTTACCGATAGGTATAATAAGCTGGTAACCTTTGCATCGTGCGTAGTTAACTTTTTCAATAACTATACTGTAAATACCACCGCTGCCAGCTGGGCTGCCAAAGGCACCGCTGTATTTAAAGGCAGTGCTTCGGTGGTTACGGCTACTACTAACCTTACCTTATTCAATGTACAGGTAGATACCAATATGACCCTGGCTTCGGCTGCTGGTAGTGTTGTTGTAGGCGGTAACGTTGTATTGTCTTCGGGTTCGGTGTTTACTGCTAATAAAGATTTTGAAATACAGGGAAACTGGACCAATAACGGCGGTACATTAAGCGGGGGTAGCAATACCGTAAGCTTTAGCGGTTCTACAAAAACCATTGGCGGTACCGCAGGTACTACTTTCCCTAATTTACAAATAGGGGTAGCAGCCAGTACTGCGAGTGTTACTATGAGCCGCCACAACCGTTGCAGCAACTTTACTATAAACGGTGTAGCTGCAGCGCGCACATTTACTCTTACCACCGGCGATTCGCTGGCTATAAGCGGTAACCTTACTATTAACCAGGCCACCAGCAATGTTACCAACCAGTTAGCCGTTAACGGCGGTATATGCACTGTAGGAGGTAACCTGGTTTTTGCAGGTACAGATAATACAGCTACCCGCATAGGCCGCGTAGGGGTTACCAGTGGTGTGTTTCGCGTGGCGGGCGCTGTAACCTGGATGAGCAACACTGTAATAGCTACCGAAGTAATAACTGTAGCTACCGGCAGCATCGTTTTCGATAGTCCCGTAACCATGGGTAGCGCATCTGCTACTTTGAGTGTTACAGGTGCAGGTTCTATTTATTTTAATGGCACCAGCGCTACCAGCTTTACATTTGGAGGCGCTACAGCGCCTTCGTTCAGCACGGCATCTGCCAGCAATGTATATTTTGCCAAAGGTTTTACCAATAGCACCAATGCGCTTACTTTTAATGCAGCCAGCAACACTTACTTAAGCGGTAACGGCACTATTACACCTACTGCGGCTATTACCTTCGGAAACTTACTTACCAGTGCTTCGGCAGTAGATACTATTGCAACAGGGGCAGCTGTTATTGTTGCCGGCAATGCTACGCTTGCATCGGGTTCCGTTCTTGTATTAGGCCAGAATTTGCAACTTAACGGTAACTGGACAAACAACGGCGGAACATTAAATGGTGGAAGCAATACTGTAATTTTAAACGGCGCTACTAAAACTATTGGCGGCACCAGTGCCACTGCATTCCCCAACTTGCAATTAGGCGCAGCAGCCTCTAACGGAACATATACAGTAAACAGTAACATAAGCTGCAATAACTTTACTTTCCACAGCGCAGCTAATTTAAGAACGCTTACTATAAGTGTAGGCAATACAGTGGCTATAGGCGGTAACCTTACCATTAACCAGGGCACCTCGGCCGTAACCAATACACTGGCTGTAAACGCAGGTGCCTGCACTGTAGCTGGTAACCTTGTTTTTAGCGGCACCAACAATGGCAGCTATATAACCCGTGTGGTAGTTACTACAGGCTCATTCTCGGTAGCAGGCACAGTTACGTGGGCAAGCAATACAGCTGTTACTACCGAGGTTATTTCAGCTACTACCGGCACATTAACATTTGGCAGCCCGCTAACCATGGGCAGCGGTAGCGGCACGCTTACTGTAAGCGGTGCCGGTAATATTTATTTTAATGGCAACACATCTACCAGCTTTACATTTGGCGGTGCCGCCACGGTACCTGTGTTTACCACAGCAGCCGGTTGTAATTTGTACTTTGCCCGTGGCTTTACTAATAATACCAATGCACTTACACTTAATGCCACCAGCACAGCTACTTTTACCGGCAACGGAACTATTGCGCCTAATGCAGCTATTACTTTTGGTCACGTAACTATTGACCCATCTGAATACGATACTTTATCATCTGCTGCAGGTGCAGTTATTATAAAAGGTGATTTAACTATAGGTTCCGGTGCTTTATTCAAGGCCAACAAAGATTTTGAAGTGGCCGGCAACTGGACCAACAACGGCGGGACATTTGATGGCGGCACCTATACAGTAATCATCAACGGCCTTACAAAAACTATAGGTGGAACTTCCGCTACTACTTTCTATAACCTTCAAATTGGTAATACAGCAGTAATACTAAACTATACTGCTAATAAAAATATTACCTGCAATAACTTAGTGTTTAACGGTATTACTACCGCTCGCACACTTACGCTAAGCACTGGTGTTACTTTAACCATAAATGGTAGCCTTACCATGAACCAGCCAACCGGCGCAGTGGTTAACACCCTTGCTGTGGGCGCAGGTACCTGCACAGTGGCAGGTAACCTTGTATTTGCCGGTACCAGCAATACGGCCACACGTATTGCTAAGGTACAGGTTACCAGCGGTGCATTTACACTAAACGGCAGCATTACCTGGATGAGTAACACATCATCGGCTACCGAGGTTATAACCACGGCTACCGGTACTGTAACACTGGCTAACTCTGTTACCATGGGTAGCGGTAGCGGTACCATATCGGTTACCGGTGCAGGTATAATCAACTTCAACGGTTCATCGGCGCCATGCCTGGCCTTT
>DATGXP010000452.1:0-2165 GCA_035298845.1 Chitinophagales bacterium | reverse complement strand
GTAGTCTGCCTTAAGAATAGTTGCTAATTCCTGAACGTCTTTTACTGAAAGGTTTACTAACGTTTCAGCTAATGCTTTTAAATCTGCCATTGTTATGAGTTTTAATTTGTTTGTTATACCATGTTTGTCTTCTAAGTACCCCGGCTACCCAAATGCTGTAACACACATCGGTAAACAGGGCTTTTGAAAACGTCCGTTGAAAAAAAGTTGGAAGCCCCTTTAAAACGGACGGCAAATATATAATTCGTTAGGTTTTATGCAAACATTTTAAGGGGAAATTTCTTTGATTTGCCCATGTAAGTTCATTGGGGGGTTAACAGATTGAACCAATGGAACAAAAATAGCCGTTTATGAAGAAGAAAATAACCGTTTTAGGGGCAGGTATGGTGGGCCGTACCCTGGCCGCCGACCTTGCCAAGGCATACGATGTAACATCGGTAGATAAAAGCAAGCAAAACCTAACCCTGATGCAAAAGGCGGCCAAGGTTAAAACCATACAGGCCGACCTGAGCGATGCAGAAGAGATTAAGCGGGTTGTAGCCGCCGCCGACCTGGTAGTGGGTGCAGTGCCCGGCTTTATGGGCTTTAACATGCTAAAAGCCGTACTGGATGCCAAAAAGAATATTGTTGACATATCCTTCTTCCCCGAGGACCCATTCAGGCTGGATTTACTGGCCAGGCAGGCTAAAGTAACCGCTATAGTTGACTGTGGCGTGGCGCCGGGTATGGATAACATTATATTGGGCTATCACCATAAACGGATGAAGGTTAGCAGGTTTGTGTGCATGGTGGGCGGGCTTCCGGTGGAGAGGAGAATGCCGTGGCAGTACAAAGCGCCCTTCTCTCCTATTGATGTAATTGAGGAATATACCCGCCCGGCACGATTGGTAGAAAAAGGCGAAGTGGTTACCAAGCCGGCCTTATCTGAAACTGAGTTAGTAGATTTTGATGGATTAGGAACGCTGGAAGCATTCAACACCGATGGACTGAGAACCCTGCTGAACCTGGAGATACCCGATATGGCCGAAAAGACCTTGCGCTACCCCGGCCATGTAGATTTGATGAAGACCTTGCGCGATGCAGGCTTTTTGAGCAATGATGAAATTGAAGTTAATGGCGTCAAGGTAAAACCGGTGGACCTTGCCGGCAAAATACTTTTCCCCCAGTGGAAATATGAAGAGGGGGAGGAAGACTTTACGGTGATGCGTGTGATAGTAGAGGGCGAAGAGAAAGGAAAGCAGAAGCGCTATACCTACGATTTATTTGACCGGTATAACCATGCTACCAAAACAAGCAGCATGGCGCGCACTACCGGCTACACAGCCACAGCAGCCGCTAACCTGGTGCTGAACGGGCAATACAAAAAGCGCGGCATTACATCGCCCGAAATGCTGGGAGAGGATAGCAACTGCTTTAGTTTTATACTAGGTTACCTAAAAAGCCGCGGGGTGAATTATAAGGTGAAGGAAGAGATGCTGTAGGATGGTGTGTGTGATTGCAATACCGCTTAACCCATGGTTTAGTTCACCAATTTTAGCTTTTACTTTCTTTGGCTTGAACCAAAGAAAGTAACAAAGAAAATTCAAGGCTGTGTGACTTTTGGCTAAAAATCATGCCGTAAACCTAAACTGCATGAACTTGTGGCGCGTTGCAACCTTTAGCGAACAAAAAAGCATGGCGCCGCGCCACTTCGAACAGCATGCAGTTTTTAACGGTTTACTACATGATTTTTTTGACGCCAAAATTCACAAGGCCTTTCCTACGATACAATTTATATTTCTCCTGTAACAGAAACGCTGTAAAAGCCATCACTCCACCGTTGCATATGGTGTCATTTTGCGATAGGTGCTATCAGTAACGCCGTCAACATTTTTCAAATCGCTTACCTGTTTAAAATCCCCATGTTGTTTGCGGTGGGCTTCAATCAATTTTGCATTATCTCTAAAGTAGGGGTGCGCTTTGAATTCTTTATAGCTGGCCGTGTTAATGTTTATGTGGGTGGGGGCTTGTGACCCAACTACCAGTTGCGTTTTGATATGCCGGTAAGTGCTATCGGGTAAGCCATATACTTCTTTCAATTGTTCAACTGCTGCAAAGCCGCCCAGCAGCGTGCGGAACTTTACTATGCGTTTGGATATTACGGGCCCAATGCCGCGTAGCTTTTC
>DATGXP010000451.1:0-2552 GCA_035298845.1 Chitinophagales bacterium | reverse complement strand
ATCCAATGGAACCAACGGACGCAACTCAGGCGGAATAACAGGCAGGAACTGCACTACCATCCACTCTGGCTTGTTCTCAATATGCGCATTGGCATCGCGGAACATTTCTACCACGCTCAGGCGCTTTAAGGCTTCAGCCTTACGCTGACGGCTTGTTTCGTTGGCAGCATCATGGCGAAGCTTAAACGATAACTCATCCAGTTGTATGCGCGATAGCAATTCCTTTATAGCATCTGCACCCATTTTAGCTACAAACTTGTTAGGGTCTGTATCTTCCAGGGCATAGTTATTCTTCATGTTGTCGTTATCAAATACCGATAGGTACTCTTCTTCGCTCAGCAGGTCAAGGTAAGCCAGGTTCTTCTGCTCTTCTCCCTTCTCTGTCATTACGGTTACACCCTCAGCGGCACGGCCCGGCTGCACTACCACATATCTTTCGTAGTAGATAATGCTTTCCAGCTTTTTGCTGCTTATACCCAACAGGTAACCAATTTTATTTGGCAGCGATTTAAAATACCAGATGTGAACGATAGGCACCGTCAACTTAATGTGGCCCATACGCTCCCGGCGTACTTTCTTTTCTGTAACTTCTACACCGCAGCGGTCGCACACAATACCCTTGTAGCGAATGCGCTTGTACTTGCCGCAGTAGCATTCGTAATCCTTGGTAGGGCCGAATACGCGCTCGCAGAACAAACCTTCCATTTCGGGCTTGTAAGTACGGTAGTTAATGGTTTCGGGCTTTTTAATTTCCCCGTTACTCCGTCCCAATATTGCATCGGGCGAAGCAAGCATGATAGTGATTTTCGAGAAATCCAATCTCTGCTTGTTGTCTTTTTTAAATGCCATGTTTTAAAAAAAGTTAAAGGTTATAAAGTAATGATAATAGCACAGGCACAAGGGCCCATAACTATTGGCTTATTCGCCTTAAAAAGGACTGGTAACTGGGGTTCGGTTTCGCGCCTGCCGGCTTGCATAATCCCGAACAAAGTGTTCAGCGTCCTTATTAAGGAGGCGCAAAGATAGCAGCCTATACGAGATAAACAAGAGGTGGCACAGTAAGAGAAATTAGAATCCAAAATAGTAGAAATTGAGCTGAACCCTGACGCACCGAGAACAGGGTGTGTACACAAAAATCATGTACATACCTTTTTGGCGTAACTATCTGCAATTCAACTAACTACACTTTTTTCATGTACATACCTTTGTACACTTTCTGTACATACCCTGGCGATTTGGCCAAAATAGGATTTGACAGGGTTTGGGTAAAATTTGGATACAGTAAAATTCAATCTATCAATCCTAAGATATCTTGGATGTTTGTTTATAAGGTAACGTGATTAACCAACCACAATTTCTGCCTACTAGTGGGGATTGAGTTGTTTAAAATATCTATAACTTTTATTGCCGTTGAATCTGACGCATATCGAAGTTTGTATTCAACAATTCCGCTATCGCTGGCCACTTGCAGATAATGAAATCCAGTACCTTTTGCTTTAGGGTCGGATTTAACTATCAACCTACTCTGCCCAAAATTGGTTAGCGATATTATTGAATCAATAGTTTTAGTATCCAGAGTTATGCTTACGGTATCGCCATCATTATCGTAAAGGCCTTTTGTACCTTCTGCCTTCAAGGTAAGAGTCATTCCCGTATTTGAACCCCAGCCGGTAGAAAGGTACTTTAAATTGAAGTTTCTATAGGATAATGGTACTGCATCATTTATAAGTGCTGGTAATTTATTGTCTCGCTTGCATGCGGATAATAGCAACACTAGCAATAAGGAGGACAGCGCTTTAGTTAGCATCACTCAATTTTTCAATAACTAAGATAGTAGAATAACTTATCATGATTGCTAATCGAAAACAGGCAGCACCTACGGTGCGCAACAACAAACACTAAACCTTTTCTACAAACAGGCGACAGCTACGCGATGCATTAATGTTCATCCTTATCTACCTAATCACAATCATCCGCCTTGCTGTTGGGCTTTTTCCTTCCACTTCTAAAGAGTAAAAGTAAGTGCCGCTGGCAAGGTCCATTACCGAAAGGGTTAGATACTCACTCGACTTATCTACGGGGTAGCGCTTAAGTTCGCGCCCCTCCATACTGTAAATAACCATGTTTCCTTTTTGCGAACCGTCCGGCAATCGGAAGTTTATCCGAGTAAAATTGCTGGCAGGGTTGGGGGCTGTTGATAAGAAACCAGCATCGGCCCCGACATTATTTAAACCACTAATGCCGTTTTGTGTGATGCACGATAAGCATTCTAAACTACCTGGCAGAGAATACACCTGTGTTGCGCTTCCAAGAACAAAACCATCCTCCATTAGAAATAGTTTTGCACCTGCATCTGTATTTCGTATTGGAACTATAGAACTAACGTAACTATCAGCCCCGGAGGAATACAAAAGGTTCACGCTATCTTTATAAAAAAGCAAATTACCTGCTTCATCATAAACCTTTACATAATGCCGGTCTCCTATTCCAAATGTACCTATAGTGCCCCGTAGCAAATATTCAACATTAGAACTGTCCGTATTAAACAAACC
>DATGXP010000450.1:0-1873 GCA_035298845.1 Chitinophagales bacterium | reverse complement strand
AAACTCATCGGTCCACTGCACCTCACCGGCGGCAGTCAACTTTATAATAAAATAGTCTCCGTAGCCATCCTTACCGTAAACCACATAAATACTGTTATCAGCAAAGGGCCCTGCATCGTGAAAATAAGAGGCGCCCGCCTGCGCTATAAATGATTTGGTCCATTGTGCCTGCCCTTGTGCATTCAATCGTATCAGCATATGCGTGCTGCTCAAATTGTTATTGGATACCAGCAGGCTACCTCCATCTGGCATAGGTACTATGCGGTAGTAGCTTTGGTCAAGTCCGTTTACGGTAATCTTTTTATTGTCGGTTGGGGTGGATGCAAAAGTAATGCAGCAAACCAGTTGCATTACCAGTAGGGTAAATAGTGTTTTCATAATGCTTAGGGTTCAGTTAAACAATTAATAGCCCACTAAAGGTAAACTGTTTTCCGGATTACCGAAAAAATAAATATGTGCAAGATTTTCGTTTTTTGCTATTGCAATTACTTTTACGGCAATGACTCTTACATTTGAAAGAAAAATTAAGGATGATAGAAGCGGTGGTAATATTGGTAACTGTAGTTGTCGATATGACATTCGAAAAAATGGCGAATGGATAGGCGCTTTTGAGTACTTCTTTCAATTCGCAGGCTTTGTAATTGGCATGGATGGGTATCAAATAAATACACGTTTAAATTTTCCATGGTTTATTCCATTTACTAAAGATGTATTAATTGAAAAGAATACTGGACTAGAATTAGCGCGTCTTAAAGGATTTCCTTTCCCATCGCGAATTGAATTTAAAAAGCAAAAGGCATATCACCTTCTTCAAGCATCAACGCCATTGGAAATAGTCGCAGAAAAGTCGCATCACTCACTTACATTATCAGATACTGCAATAAAAATTCAGTATAACCTTGCAAATGAAGCTCCAGATGGTGATAAAGTGTTTTACAAACAAAATCTCACTGGCACTATCGATTTGCCCGATGATAGCTACTTAATTGTTGCATTTGCAGGGTTGCATCTTGTAGAAGTAGCCATCGGCAATATACCCGACCGTAGAAGCGAGTTCGATTAATACCTCTCCCACGTCATACTCGAGCCCTTGGTAGCAGAGTATAGCGTAAGCGTTTTGCCTTTCAGCTCAAAGGTAGTAGAGGCACTAAGCAGGTTATTAATGATAGCCTCCATGGTATTGCCCTGGTCAAGGCAGCTCATGCGGGTACTGGCCAGCGGGCCAAAGGTGATATTGTGGCCTTCGGCCTTTACGGTACCGTGCATATTGTTGCATACCCCGTGGCCACTTACCTTGCCATCGGTTACGTTGATTAGGATAAACACCGTAGTATCTTTTATACCCAGGTTAGTGCTGTTATCATACATGTTTGTAAGCACCCACTTTTTGCCTTCCAGCTTTACAGCGGGGTTGTAGCCGGTCTTCTTTTTAGATATTACTTTCAGCAGTTTGTGTTTGTTCGTATAATCGCTCAGCAGCGTTTTTACTTTGTATTCATAGCCCTCCTCATAAATAAAACCTTCAATAGTATCGGCGGTAGCCACCCATGCAACCTTCTTCTTTTCTTTCATCTGCTGGCAATCGCCGGTGGCGCACTCAACCGTGCGGTCGGCTATATATAGCGTATGCTTAGTCTGCGCTATGGCGCAAAGAGCAAAACATAAAAACAGAAAAGAGAGCGAGTATTTCATTGCTAATTGATTTTTGCCACAAAGGCACTAACACACAAAGGTTATAAAATGGAGAGCTAATTTAGGCAGGGTTAACAATTAATGACAACCGCAACCCAAGTGCGTCATTGCGAGGAGGCTATGCGACGAAGCAATCTTCCTCTATGCCCACAAGCAGATTGCTTCGTCGCAAAGCCTCCTC
>DATGXP010000449.1:0-1688 GCA_035298845.1 Chitinophagales bacterium | reverse complement strand
ACGTTCGGTAATGTTTACATGCATTACTACCGCACCGGTGTTGCCTTCCTCGGCCAGCGGCCTTACCTCGGCCCTGAACCATCTTTTTTCGGTAGGCGAGTGGCACGGGTACTCCAGCGATAATTCATCCAGTTCTCCCTTTAATATTTGCCTGATGCTCTCGGCCATTTTTAGGGCTATTGGTGCATCCTCTGGATTTTGCTCACACGCGGTTATATAATTGTCATTTATAGCGTGTTTATTTCCGGGCAGGTTATTGCTTTCGGCAAACTGCTGCCATGCTTTATTTACCGATGTAATTTTGCCCTGGGCATCCAACACTGCAATATTGGCAGGCAGGGTGTTAAGCACAGTGGTTAGCTGGTCGTTAGCCACCAATAGTTTATTGTACAAGCGTTGTATTTCTTCTTCAGCGTTTTTGCGGGTAGTTATATCCCAGCGTATAGAAAGGTACTGATAAGGTTTATCCTCTTCATTTAAAAACGGAATAATAGTTGAATGCACCCAATAGTAGTTACCATCCTTTGTTTTATTCTTTATCTCACCGGTCCATATTTTACCCTGCGCAATGGTTTGCCACAGGTCATGCATAAACTCTTTGCTGTGGTGGCCCGAGTTGATAATACGGTGGTCGGCACCTATTAACTCTTCGCGGCTGTACTTAGATACCGTGCAAAAATTATCGTTTACGTGGTTTATAATTCCATGCTGGTCGGTTATCGCTATTATAGCAGCCTCATCCAGGGCGGCCTTGTATACACTTAGCTCGTTAATGTTCTTCTTCAGTTTTTCCAGCGCTTCTTCGCGTTCCGTTACATCATTTACCAGCACCAGGCGTTGTCTTTCATCACCAAGTTTAACCTCGTGCACCGTAAGCTCAACCATGCACAGTTCTCCATTCTTTTTTACATGTTTCCACTTGCCTAAAAAATTAGTACCGGTAAGCTGGCCCGGCAGTTCTTTTTCAAATGCTGCTTTATCATCTGCAGGCCACAAATCGCGTACGCGCATACTCAAAAACTCTTCGCGGCTGTAGCCATAGTGGTTTACAGCTGTTTCGTTTACATCGGCAAACTGGTACGATGGCAGCGAAACCATAAACATGGGTAGCGGATTATTATGAAAAAGTAGCCGGTATTTTTTTTCCGATTCCTGTGTTTCGCGCTCAGCATTTTTTCGGTCGGTTATATCCTGTACTATACCAAACAGCGTTTCCGATTTTACATCAAACTCCGATAGCAGCCTTATGTCCAGTATTTGCCCGTCGCTTTTGCGCTTCATTTTATACTCTACATCCAGTGGTTTGTTGTACCTCAGCAAAGCTTCCATGGCGTTGTTCATTACTTCATCGTACTCGGGCATGCGCAGCTGCGCTGCCTCATTGTAGCTTATTACGGGCTTATCTATACCATAAATTTGCATGGTACCCTCCGAGCCGTATATCATTTTGTCGTTTAAGTTCATTTTCCAGTGGCCAAGCTTAGCCACCAGCTCAGCGCGCTTTAAATTTGCTTCGCTCTCCCGGTGCGATTCCTCCGCTTTTTTGCGCGCACTTATGTCAATACCCACACCTATAAAGAATGATTTGCCTTCAATATTTTCTACATGCCCTTTATAGTAGTAGGGTATTTTATCGCCGGTTTTTGTAATCAGATTAGTTTCAATTTCGCCGTCGCCTTCATTAAAAG
>DATGXP010000448.1:0-2096 GCA_035298845.1 Chitinophagales bacterium | reverse complement strand
GTACGTACCACTTGTAGACCCATCCTGCCATTGGTAAGTGGCACCTGCGTTGCCGGCATCCAGTAATACTGTTTGTCCGTTGCACACCAATGTGTCTTTGCCCAGGTCTACCACCGGCGATGGAAGATTGGAAATGCTTATAGCATCGTTACCTGTGCAGCCGCTCTGTGTTATACTAACCGAGTAGGTACCTGCACTGTTTGCTGTAAAAATCTGGCTGGTAGAATTATCCTGCCATAGGAAGCTTGCTCCATTGTTACCGGCATTTAAAATCACACTTTCTCCAAAGCACACTGCAGTGTCATTACCCAGGTTTACTACAGGTATAGCGTTATAGTTTACGTTAATGGCATCGCTACCCGTGCAGCCATTTTGTGTGGCTGTTACAGCATACAGGCCCGCACTGGTTACCGTAAATGTAGAAAGTGTAGAGCCATCCTGCCATAGGTAGGTTGCGCCGGGGTTGCCGGCATCCAGCAACACAATAGCTCCGGTGCATACGGCAGTATCGTTACCAAGGTTTATAACTGGTGGAGTAAAATTATTTATGGTAATGTTATCGCTGGCACTGCATCCGCTTTGTGTAACGGTTACAGAATAAGTGCCGGCACCGGTAGCGGTAAATGTCTGTGCTGTGCTGCCATCCTGCCACTGATAGGTAGCCCCTGCGTTACCAGCATTCAGCAACACACTTTCGCCGGGGCAAACAGTAGTATCATTGCCCAGGTTCACCACTGGTATAAGGTTATTAGTAATAGTAATGGCATCGCTGGCAGTACAGCTTGTTTGGGTAACTGTTACGGCATAGTTGCCGGCGGTGCTAACTGTAAACGTTTGCGCAGTAGAAGCATCCTGCCATTGGTAAGTAGCCCCCGCATTGCCTGCATTTAAAACTACGGATTGCCCGGTACATACAGCCGTGTCGTTACCCAGGTTTACCACCGGTAGTGGATTGTAATTTACATTTATATTATCGCTGGCGCTGCAACTGTTTTGTGTTACAGTAACCGAATAGGTGCCCGCTGTAGACACGGTATATGTCTGTGCCGTGCTGGCATCCTGCCATTGGTAGGTAGCGCCTGCATTGCCTGCGTTTAGTATAACGGTTGCTCCAGCGCACACCGCCGTATCGTTACCTAAATTTACTACCGGCAAAGGTGTTACGCTCAGGTTTGTGTTTATCACACTATCGCAGCCGTTGGCTGCTGGTATGGTGCTGGTGTAGGTGCCCGCAGTGTTTACCGTAGTGCCATCAGGCAGGGTATGAATTGTGCCTGCGCATATCACCGGGTTAACGGTAGTAGTGTAAGTAGGGTTTACGGGTACGTTTATAGTTGCCGAATCGGAGCATCCGTTGTCAGTCACCACAGCTTTGTATGTGCCTGCATTTACTGCAGCAGCGCCCGCTATCTGCGGGTTGCGTTGGGTGCTGGTATAGCTGTTAGGGCCTGTCCAGGCAAAGGTAGCTCCGCCGCTATAGGTACCGGTTAAAGTAAACTGTATAGTGCCGCCCTGGCATACCGGATTATTTACAGCCAGCACCGGTGTTGGCATGGGTATAAAGGGGGTGGTGCTTTCCGGCAGTGCAAGCCCTTGCACGGTAATACCTGCCTGGCCAAAACCCGCCTGGTGATAAGGAGGGTACGAAGAGCTATTGCCCGGTGCGCCACCGGCATTCAACACGGTTACATTACCCGGTAGTGCGGCTACCGACCATACCACACCGCCGCCACCACCACCACCCGGTCCGTGCCCGGTGTTATCTCCTCCCTTACCGGCATGCACATCAATAGTCAGGTTGCCCGTAATAGTAGTAGCTGTAAGCAATACTGCACCACCGCCGCCGCCGCCACCAGAACCATCACCGCTGGAACCTATCGCATCTAAAGAGAACGCTTTAATAGCCCCCCCATTGGCTATAATTTGAGGGGTATTGATAATAATAATGCCTCCCCCGTTAGTGCCCGAAGTAGCCACCGCATTATTTTGGTGTCCGCCGCCGGCGCCACCGCCTAAAAAAACTTTGTTGGTTGTATTGTTATAGGTCAGGGCCTGTGCACCATCGCCGCCTATAGGCAGGTTAGGGCACCCTCCCC
>DATGXP010000447.1:0-2264 GCA_035298845.1 Chitinophagales bacterium | reverse complement strand
AAGGGTTTGTCCACCAAGGTCAATATCGTAGTAGTAGCCATTATCTAAAGGCGGGCCTACCCAAAACTTAACACCCGGATGCAGGGCCTCTATAGCCTCGGCCATTAAGTGCGCCGACGAATGCCAGAACGTTTTCTTACCACCCTCATCTTCAAATTTCAATAGTTTAAGGCTGGAATCAGCATTTATAGGGCGCGTTAAATCCCACACTTCTCCGTTTACTTCGGCAGCCACAACCGCCTTAGCTAAACCCTGGCTGATACTGGCAGCCACATCATAAGCAGTAACCCCTTCGTTGTATTCACGAACGCTTCCATCGGGTAGAGTAATCTTTATCATTGACAATTGACTATTTATTATTGATGAGTGATTATTTATAACGAAGTGCGAATATAAAATATCAGGCACAAGACACAAGCCAAAAGCCCCTAACGACACCGCACACCACCTTTTCAGTTATTTTAGAGAGGTACCAGAAGGCTGTTTTGAAAAAGTGGCACCTCCCCCTGCCCACAACATATTATTAACCAGCCGCGTACACAGGGTGCCTGGTACCACCGTACCCCCTTTTGCTGGTACCTCCGGTTTATCAATTTTACCTAAAACAGGTAAACCAATTACCGGTACAGGTAACCTCATTACTTCCATTATGGTATATAAAAGGCGGCGGGCAGAAAGGGCAATAGCAGATTTAATTCTATTTTGCGCACACTAAAACCCGAGTCATGAAAAAGCTAATTCTACCTTTCCTCCTGCTACTATGTATTGCCAGCACAGCCCAGCAAGCCGATAATTGTGTGTTAGTACTAAACGGCAAAGAACTTAGCACCGAGGATGTAATTACCAAAGAAGATGCAGCACACTTCTGCACTTTGCTGTTTCGCGATTACGTTACAAAAAAAGATTTGCTGCCCACAGCGTTTAATTGGGTAGCCAGCAATAACGGGCAGATAATTAAGGGCACCTTGGCCGATTGCCTTAAACTGATGGAAGCCGCCAAGGGCATGGCCACCGGCGATGTGCTATATATACAGGAAATAAAATACAAAGGAATTAAGGGGCAGTGCAAGGGTCAGTTTGCGCTACGTATAAAGTAGAGACGTGATGTTCGCGTCTCCTTCCTAAAAAACCTTGCCCGTGTGCTTTTCCCAAAGACGCCTGCAAGGCGTCTCTTCAAATTATTGTCCTTCAAATATCTCTACCACCGATTTGCGGATATTTTTGCTTATAGTTTCGGTGGGCAGGTCGTTCTCATCGTGGCCAAAAGGCTCCTCTATTTCTTCGGCAATAAGCTCCATACTGGTTAAGGCATAAAATATAAAAGCCACCACCGGTATGCAGTAATACCCCAGCGAAAAGACCATGGTAAACGGCAATGTCATTACAAAAAAGAAGATGAATTTTTTAAGGAAGATGCTATACGAAAAGGGTATAGGAGTATTTTTAATCCGCTCGCAGGCGCCGCATATATCGGTAAACGACATTAACTCGGGATTAAGATATATCAGTTGCTCGTTATTGATAACTCCGCTGCGGTTAAGCTCGTGTATGCGGTTATACATAGCCCGTGCTATATAGTTAGCCTGGTGGTGGCCCGGCTGTATACCTTCGGCATTAAACAAATCGTGTCCCTGAAGCTCGTTAGGGTGAAAACTATTGCGCAAGTGGTTTTTTAGTGCCACTGCGTAGTTAGGTATCATAATGGCAAAAAAACTGCGCTCGTTATTAGCTGTAGCCGGTAAAATGGCGTTTAGCTTTAATGCCAGGTTGCGGCTGTTATTTATCAGGCTGCCCCATAGCTTGCGCCCCTCCCACCACCGGTCGTAGGCGCTATTGGTGCGAAACACTAATAACATAGATATTACAAAGCTAAGCATGGTGTGCATCATACTCAGGTTCTTCAGGTGGTCGTTTTTATACATGTGCAAATACTCGGTATAAAACCAGGCAATACCGGCCGAGTAAATACATAAAGAAATAATCATAGGCAGCAATTCTCTGAAGGTGTCTGACTTATGAAACCTGAAGAGAAATGTGAACCAGTCTTTGGGGTTGTAGGTAATCACGGATTAAGAGTTGAGTATTTTGTTATAGGTTATTTATTACTGCGCTGCGTTCAGGTTTTTCAGGTGTTGCGCTGCACGCTCAAATTCGGGGTCAATATTCAAACAAGTCTGATACAGGCCAATAGCTTCTTTCTTTCGTCCCAAATCTTCGGCGCATAGCCCTTTGCTAAAATAGGCACCGGCATAAGTAGGGTCTAC
>DATGXP010000446.1:0-3606 GCA_035298845.1 Chitinophagales bacterium | reverse complement strand
ACTTTGAATACTACTTCCGCAACCACCCGCGCATACTGCGCAAAAACCGAAACTCAGTGGCTATACTCACCGGCAACGAAACCGATGCCGAACTGGAGCAACTGGCCCACGATGTTTTTCTTTACTTCGGGTTTGGCTGCCGCAATGTATCTAAACTGTATGTGCCGGTAGGGTACGATATTACTAAGCTTTTCCCCCGGTTCGAGGTGCGCTATAAGTGGCTGCACAACCACAATAAGTTTATGAACAACTACGACTACCAGCGTACCATCCTTTTGTTGAACAAAACGCCCCACCTGGCCAATGAGTTTGTAATGCTGCTTGAGAATCCGGCCATCGGCTCACCCATTGCTACCCTGCATTACAGCTTTTGGCACGATGAAGAATTGCTTAAATCGCAGCTAAAACAGAACGCGGATAAGATACAATGTATTGTAGCGACCGAGCCGGAAAAGTGGGCCTTGCCCTCTACGGTAGCCTTTGGCCAGTCGCAGCACCCTGAGCTGTGGGACTATGCCGATGGTATTGATACTATGGCCTTTTTGTTAGCACTTTAAAACGCCGCTGATTTCAGGATAATCAATTACAAATCGCGGCTAATTAATTTCTAATAAAAGAGGCTGATTAGCAAATGGTTATTGTTTTAAAATAATTTTGTTTCGCTAATATTATTTGTATTACTTTCGGTGCGCACAAAAAAAATAAAAAACAAAAAATGAAAAAATTTTACGGTGGACTGTTTGCTGTTTTACTTTTTTTCGCCGCCCAGGCACAAACGCCTTACCAAAGGGTTTACACTACCTTAAACACTAAATGCCAGAATAGCACTTGCCATAGTGCTACTGCTACCGATGCTTCGGCAGCTCTGAAATTTGATGGTGACCAGGATGCTGTTTACAGCGCTATTTTCAATGTATCATCTTCGTACACCGGCTCGGTGAACAAACATGAGAAACTGGTAAAACCTCAGCACCCGTATTATAGTTTCCTGCTGCGTAAGGTAGCTGGTGCATCTTTCGATACTGACCTTGCTTTGGATGCCAATGAAGGAGACCTGATGAAAGATACCAGCGGCCAGCAATTGACCAATAAAGAAATTGAGTGGATGCGCCAGTGGATTATGTTTGGTGCCAAAAAAACATATGGCAACAACGACCCACAGCCTAACTACCAGATAATTTCTGATTACTACGATAACCCAACTATGACTTTTCTGCCTAAGCCCACCAAGCCGGCTGCAGGTGTAGGCATACAGTTAAGAATGGGGCCTATCTTTTTGCCACCTAACGGTCAAATTGAACAAGAGTGGATGCAACAGCAGGAAGTGAATTTCCCTTTCCTGGCTGAAATAGATAAGATAGATGGTTTTATGAACCAGCAATCGCACCACTTCTTACTTTTCAAATTCTCAGATTCTACAGCAGCTGCCAGCGAGTTTAACAACCGCAACAAAACAATGGCCCTGGTAGATGTAACTACACTTACTACCTCTTTTGATGGCGATAAGCAACTTACTGCTTCATGGCAGGATGATGCAGAGTTTACTTTGCCTACCGGTACTGCCTTGTTCTGGGACCAGAAGACTTACCTGGATATGAACTACCATACCAAGAACTATAACAATACCAATGTATTACCTTGCGACTTCTATTTCAACGTTTACTTTAAGCCAAGAAACGTGGCTACGATAGAAATGAAATCGAGCCTGGTGAACAATGCTACTTTATTCCTGCTGCAAGGCAACAGCACTAAAGATTACGATGACCCGGCTAATAACGATAACGTAAAAGAAACCCGTTATATCTGGTCTATGGCTTCGCATGCACACAAGTACGCTACTGATTATGACTTATATGTTCGCGATACTACCGGTGGCATGACTAAGATATACGAAGGTTTTATGGATTACACTAACGATGTTGACCTTGGTTACTATGCATGGGACCATCCATCGCTTAAGTACTGGCCAGAGTTTATGCCAGTTAAGTTTGGTAAGCACAACGGCCACAATGCCGGTGTAGTTGCCCGCACTACCTGGAATGTTACTGAGCCTTTTGTAACCTTTGGATTTACTACCAACGATGAGATGCAGTTGTTCTACTACATGTATACCGAGCGCAACCCATTGCTTGAAACCGGTGTAACCGAAACAGCGGCCGATAACTTTAACTTTACTGTAATGCCTAACCCTATGAACAATAGCGGTAGCATAGTTTACACATTGGATACTAAGGCCAAGGTACAGGCTACCGTGGTAGATGTAACCGGTAAAGAAGTAGCCGTATTAAGCGAAGAGAACCAGGACAGCGGTACTCACCGTATTGCTATATCTGATAACCAGAAGCTTTCAAGCGGTATTTACTTTGCCCGCTTAACTGTAAACGGAACTACCTTCAGCAAGAAATTTATTGTAACTGAGTAATCGGTTTAATAGCGATTAAAAAAGGGGATGAAGCAATTCTTCCCCTTTTTTGTTTGTAGCCAGTATACCTTGTACTCATCAGGGGCCCGCCTTTGTTTATTACCGGGAGCGGAGACCCCGCCAGAACAGCAAATCTGTTGCTACAAAGTGAGGGGACAGAAAACTGCTCTTTTTTAAAAAGTGTCCCCCTTGCTTGGTTGAAACTATTTGAAAGCCAGTATTTTACAAGCAGGGGGTGTCCCTGACATGAATGTTTTCGGGTGTCCCTGTTTTGCTGCTTTTGATGATGTTGCCCATCTCGGCGTGGGCTACGCTTACGTCGCAGCAAGCAGATAGTTTTTAGCTATCAGTAGCCACAGGCTACTTACTTGGTTGGACGTAGGCATAGCCTACGCCCAGTGGGGGGCCTAGCTACAGACAGAAGAGTTGGAAAATTGAGTGTACACTATAGCTGGTTTTTGAAAAGTGTACACCATACCTTTTTGCAACACACTATTAATGAATTACATATAGCAACCTTGTGTACACCGAACCTCCAGGTAATGTGTATACCGACCTATAGAAGCCAAATAATCTCCTTACCCAAATCAGGTAATCTCCTTACCAAATTCTGGTAATGCCATTACTCATAGTAAATGATTTTTTATTTATAACGAGAAGCATAGGTTGCAGAATTAGGGTTTTGCCCCAAACAGGTAACGCTATACATATAAAATGCTGGTTAATGTGAAGGTGCTTCATGTAATGCAGAGGTACAACAAAGGCGAGGCAATGGCAATGATTATTTATTTTGTTTATTTATAGTAGATGAACAAAGGGGTGGGTGTAACGGAGTTAAATACTCCTGCTTATTAATTGTTCCGAGTTGGGCTTCGCACACCCGGAATAGCAAGGTAGCGTGAGAGGCAAAGAAGCAAATACATCGGCATAGCCGTTTGGCTATTCTTCGTAAAAGCAAAAGAGAAGCACCGCCAAGCACAAGGCAACCGCCATGTGCTTCACATTTGCTTTTGCCCAACCCGACCCATTGTGCAGGGTATACTTTTTTAAACCTGATTAAACTTTTCGTAAAATGCTTGGTCGAAAGGACATAAAAAATGTAATTTACATACCATGCAAAAAACACTTCTAGTTTTAGTTTGGAATCTTCTGATATTTCAAGCTGCATTTTCACAACTATCGCC
>DATGXP010000445.1:0-3070 GCA_035298845.1 Chitinophagales bacterium | reverse complement strand
ATAAGGTAAAGGTAAAGCCTAACACGGTTGATCAGAACTTCCGCGGTACAGGCCGTTTGGATATCCGCCCTACTGATAATATTACACTTGCTTTTGGTGGCTCGGCTACTTACCGCAAATACCACGACTGGATTGACCGTTACACCGTATTTAATGCAGAAAACAATCCTTTAAACACAGAGTTAAACTGGAGAGTATTCGGCCGCTTTACACACAACATCGGCGCCAAGCAATCTGATGATGAAGGTGGCGATGGCAAAAGAAAGAAAGCCTCTGCTTTCCAAAATGCTTACTACTCTTTGCAGGTAGACTACGAAAAATACCAGACCAAATACGAAGATGATACCCACGGCGATAATGTGTTTAACTACGGTTATGTAGGTAAATTCCAGACCCTGCGCTCTCCGGTGTTTGCTTACGATACCTTTATGGTAAATAATGAAATACTTACCGGTTACAAGCAGGTAACTTCTACCGATACAGCGGTAATATTTACCCCAAGCGACCTGAACCAATACAGCGCCCGCTATACCGAGCAGTATTATGAGTTGTTGGGTGGCACACCGGATGCCAACGGAGCTTACCAGCTTTTTGGACCTAATAACGCACAGTTTACCTCTAACATTTTCGATATCCAGTCGGGTGGCCCGCTTATCAACGGCCAGCGTACCGACCGCCCTACCAAGGTTTATAATATATGGTATAACACCGGCCGCCAGTACAACGGCTACGGAAAAGGTAACGATAACGACCAGTACCGCGTTCGTTTAGAAGGTGCTTTCGATATCTTAAAGCCGGGTGCCCCAAGCCGCAACAAACACTCGTTTGAGTTTGGTGTTGAGTTTGAGCAGAGAATTCAGCGCACTTACAGTGTATCGCCATTCGCTTTATGGGAACTTGCCCGTGGTTTGGCCAATACGCACCTTACCGAGCTGGATAAAACCAATCCTATTTTACGTATCAGCGGTGTAGATTATACTTATGACGACCCTACCCGCCCCGACTTTAAACTTACAGATACTATCCTGTTCAACCGTTTTTATAACGAAGGCGCGCAGTCTTTCTTCGATAAATCATTGCGTACCTCTTTAGGCCTGGCCAAAAACAATGTAGACATTATAGATGTAGATGCCCTTTCGCCAGACCAACTGAGCCTGACTATGTTTTCGCCAACTGAGTTGCTGCGCGATGGTTCGGCTGTGGTGGCTTACCGCGGCTACGACCCATACGGCAACCGCTTAAGCAAGCAACCTTCGTTCAACGATTTCTTTACTAAAAAGAGAGCCGATGGCGAATTGGAAAGAGCTATACCGGCTTACCGCCCTATATATACAGCGGCTTACATCTCTGACCGTTTCTATTTCAAGGACCTTACCTTCAACGTAGGTGTGCGTTTAGATCGTTTCGATGCTAACCAGAAAGTATTAAAGGATGAGTTCTCGCTTTACCCTATCAATACCAAGGCAGAGGCTACTACACTGGGCGGCAATCCAATAACCCACCCGGGCAATATAGGTGACGACTACTATGTATATGTAGATAACGCAAAATCGCCTACTGCTATTACCGGTTACCGCAAGGGCAATATCTGGTATGATAAATTCGGTACTGAGCTAGCCAGCGGTGAAAAAGTAGCCGATGCGTCGGGTGGTAGCATCCAGCCATATTTAAAGAACCCTAATTCCGAAATTAAGGACCCGGATAAATTTGACCCTAACGGAACGTTTGAAGATTACAAGCCAAAGATTATTGTAATGCCGCGCTTGCAGTTCTCATTCAACCTTACCGATAAGGCCTTGTTCTTTGCCCACTACGACATTTTGGCGCAACGCCCGAGCAACCGTGTTATTATGGACCCTACCGATTACTTATTCTTCCAGGATAATATCGGCGGAACCCTTAACAACCCGAACCTGAAACCGGAGCGTACCATCGACTTCGAATTAGGTTTCAAGCAAAAGGTAAGCAACACATCTGCGTTTACTATCTCTGCTTTCTACCGCGAGTTCCGCGACCAGGTGCAGGTGCGCAAAATTTTCTACTCGTACCCTAAAGATTACACTACTTACGCTAACATCGACTTTGGAACTACCAAAGGTTTTACCCTCGATTTCGACTTACGCCGTACAGCTAACCTTACTTTAAAGGCTAACTATACCATGCAGTTTGCCGAAGGTACCGGTTCTGACGACCGCTCGCAGGCCAACCTGGTTAACTCTAACCAGCCTAACTTCCGCAGCATCAACTCGCTTAACTACGATGCCCGCCACCTGATAAACGTAAACGCCAGCTATAGCTTTGCCGATGGTAAAGACTACAACGGCCCAACAGTTAAGAACAAACAGATACTATCTAACGCCGGTATCAACCTGCAATTAGCTGCCCGCTCAGGTACACCTTACACCGAGCAGATAAACGCTACACCGGAAGGTATCGAAGGTTTGCCTGGCCGCCCTATTACCAAAGGTTCTATCAACGGCTCGCGCATTCCATGGTATTTCCGCTTAAATGCACGCGTATGGAAAGACTTCACTTTTACAGTAGGCAAAAAGGATGATAAAAAGGATACCAAGCGCGAACTATCCCTGCAGATTTACCTGCAGGTGCAAAACCTTATTGGCTCTAAAAACTCAGTTACTGTTTACCGCTTTACCGGCACTGCCAACGATGATGGTTACCTGACTGACCCGGCCAGCGCACAGGCTATTGCAAGTGCACTGAACCCACAATCGTATAAAGATTTATATGCAGCTTACATAGATCACCCTAACAACTATTCTTTGCCAAGAAGAATTTACCTGGGTGCCATATTTAGTTTCTAATAATAACACTATAGAAAAACCTAACCTAAGGAAACATTAAGTAAAAGAAAAATTGAAAAGCATGAAAAGTATCTCACTAAACAAAGCACTCTGCGCAGTATTACTACTGGCAAGTGTATGGGCTAATGCCAGGGAGGAACAAAACCGCCCGCGCAGGCTTAATTCAAATACCGCTGCCAATGCCTCGTTTAAAACCGAAGCGGCAGATTGCGTATCGCCACAGGCACAGTTCGACCTTGATATTAATA
>DATGXP010000444.1:0-2139 GCA_035298845.1 Chitinophagales bacterium | reverse complement strand
CGAGTCGTCCGCCAGAGCTGCGGAACACCGGGAAACGGTCCGTATGTAACTATTTGCAAACCATTAGCCATTTGTAAATTAGTAGAAGTTGATAAATTTGAAAATACGTTAAATTCAGTATTTATAAATACGTTCATCATGCCCGGCAGATTTACGCTACTTGTTTTTTTACTGTTGGAGTTCTGCGCTGTAAATAAATTGTATTGCCAATCTCCTGTTTTATGGGGCCTTACGAGCAATGGCGGAGCATTTCTTAAGGGCACTATGTTCAGATACAGTGTACCTGATAATGATTTTTCTTGCCTACATGATTTCGGGGGGATAGGCGATGGTAGAAATCCAGAAGGTTCGTTGATTAAAGCAAGTAATGGTTTATTATATGGTACTGTTACAAATGCTGAGGTTGGTGGAGGTGCAGGTGTATTGTTTAGTTACGAACCTTCAACCGGAAACTATTCAGTGCTGCATACATTTGGCTATGCCGGCAGTTCGCAGGCCCGGCTTCCCCGAGGCCGGCTGTTGCAAGCTGCTAATGGCTTGTTGTACGGTACCACCCAATGGGGCGGTGCTTATGGTAAAGGAACAATTTTTAGTTATGACATAGCAAGCAATAGTTATACTGAGTTATATGGCTTTGGAAATACACAAACAGACGATGCCATATATCCTAATGGAGAGTTGATACAGGCCACAAATGGAATACTGTATGGTACTACCCGCGGTGATGGCATTGCCGATCATGGTTCAATTTTTAGTTACAATATAGCCACTGCTACCTATACCAAGTTGACAGATTTTACACCCTTGGGCTGTTTTCACCCACAGGGTGGTTTGTTACAGGGAGCAGACGGTTTTCTGTATGGGCTTGCGCGCGATAATTTTGCCGGTGGACCTGGTTTTCAAGGAGAGTTATTCAGATTTGATATCAGCAACAACCAGTTTACCAGCTTACATGTTTTTGGCAATTCTTTAAATGGTACAACTATCACCGATGGTTGTTATCCTTCGGGCTCATTAATACAGGCAACTGATGGTAAATTATATGGTTTAACTTCTGTAGGAGGGCAGCATTATTCCTCGGCACAAGGATATTATTCGGGCGTACTGTTTAGTTACGACTTTACAATGCCCCCTGCTCAGCGATACCAAGTGCTGTATCATTTTGGCGCTGCCGGCGATGGCGCTCAACCATGGGGATGCTTATTGCAAGCCAGTGATGGGGCCTTATACTGCACTACTTATTATGGAGGAGCATCAGGGAAGGGAGGTTTGTTTAAATACGATATAGGTTCGGCTACGGGCACTCTTCTTTATAGTCTTTCGTCTTCTACCGGTTTTAATCCTAAGGGCAATTTAATAGAAGATAATAGCCCTGTGATTTCAGGTTTGGAATCGATAGCCGCCAGTACTGTGGCTATTCATATTTACCCAAACCCTGGTACAGGTACTTTTAACGTTAATTTGTCAGGTTCGCCGGAAGATTATTCACTGGAGGTTTATAATCTGCTGGGAGAAAAAGTTTGTACCCGGCTGGTAACAAGCATGCAATGTTCTATTGATTTAAGCAACCAGCCCGATGGTGGATACTTTATGTATGTTTATAATAAGCACCATAGGACAGGGCGCAAAATTTTTATCTGCCGCTGATACTACCCATTACCCCTACGGACATTCTTTGCCGGCTGTGTTTTGTTCTGATTTCAAAAAGAAGCCAGATCCCTTACCCCTAATTGGGCAACACACCCCACATATTTTGTCCATTTCGGGGCAGGTAATAACTAAAATCAAGCGTTTTACGTATAAAATGGCATAGGCACGCCATTTGAAATATCAGTATCAGGAAACAAAAAAATAATTAACCCAAAAACATACACACATGAAAACGAACAACACATCAAACGCCGCTTACCGCTACATCTTAATAGAAGACGAAATGGGCCTTGAGTTCATCCGCGTAAAGCGCTAAACGTAAACTTCTTGAAAAGTGCTCCATGCACATTTCACTAACGCATCCCGATAAAACGGGGTGCGTTTTGCTTTATTATGAGGCTAAGTTCTAAGGTAATTATGTGGGTTACCTAAAATGACAATTTTCAAAAATAAGCTTTTGGTACCCCCTTTGCAGGCTCCGCTTTTTTC
>DATGXP010000443.1:0-8686 GCA_035298845.1 Chitinophagales bacterium | reverse complement strand
CTGCAGTAGGCTCGGTAATATCGGCCGACCAGAAAGTATTGTCATACTGGTTTATTACTTCCCAGCCGCCCAAATCATATTCTAACTGAATAGAAGTAGTACCGAGCGCGTTTTGCAGACCCGGGTCTACAATCTGGCAGCTCGAAACCGAGCCTGTTACTCCATTGCGGTTGCTGCACAGGGTGGCATCATCAATAAAGCCACCGGCGGGTGTGCAGGTGCCATCCGATTCTCCTTTTAAATAATCCAATCCAAAATCGGACGCAAAAATGCTACCGCCCTGCGCTACAAAATTGCCCAGGTTTTCATAGCCGGCAGTGCTTGGTACACCTTGCTGTTGCGTAGCGCCGCAGTTAATAAAAATAGCATCGTAGCTGCTCACCAGGCCAAAATTGTCCAGCGCACTGGTTTGCAATTCTGCTATGGCATAACCCAGTGTGTCGCGCACTACCGCTTCTATATGGTCGTATGTGCCGGCTATATAAGCCAGGCGGCCGTGCAATGTCAATATAGATTGCGTTTCAGGCACTTCTACATCTTCATCGGGTGTAGAAGAATTAACCGTAAACGAATTTTTGAAAAGCTTTCCATCGCCTGTTTCTACATAAATGGTGTGTGCGCCAAGCGGAATTTTGAGCTCATACCGGCCTTGTGCATCGGTATATGTTTTGTAAGTGCTTGTTTTTTCGTCGGCATAAATCAGTGCATTGGCAATGGTCTTTTGCAGGTTAGGCGATTTTACAGTGCCGCGAATAGTAAATTTCTGAGTACCAGTATTGTTGTCTTTTTCTTTCTGGCAACCGGTAAAAGCCAGGAACAGCAATAGAAGACCTATTGCCGCAGGTGCGTGTTTTGTTTTCATAGTGTGTGTTTTTTAGTGTAAGAACACAACTAATATAAGAACTAATTAAAATAATAAAGAAAAAACGAATATTTATTTTCGCCGACACGTTATTGCAGATTGGGGCTTTTTCTTAAGGACTATTCAAGTGCTGAGTAGATAACTGATACCCAATTATTTAACCCCGGCCTTCATTACCGTAGGCTGGGTTTTGGCAGCAGGTTTTTTAGCCGTTGCAGGTTTGGCTGTAGTAGCAGGCAGCATCTTTTTATTGCCAAGCTCTTTTTTAAACGCATTGTATAGGCCATTGGCTGTTTGCTTAAAGAAATTACCCAATGCAGTCATTTCTTCCGGTGCTACATTGCAGCCCTGCAGGTATTCAATGGTTCCGGTATTTTCGCAGGGTGTGCCGCCGTTAAAAGAGAACACACTTGCTTCTTTATATGTTTTAGGATCGAAGTGGTAGTAACGCAGGTTGGCTATTTTAAAAGTGGCAAGCCCTTGTTTTACTTCAATAGTTATATCGTATTTTATATACATCATTCGGATGCAGGTGCGCGTGCCACCAAAGTACTTTATGAGGCCGAGCCCTGTTAAGCGGTTAGCTGCAGGGTCCAGCGATTGCAGGGGCCGGCTATTGCCATAGGCATCATCTACTTCCTGCTTGTTCTTTTGCTTAGCCTCTACGGTCGGTTCTGCGTTTTTGGCGGTAAACAGGGTAGGGTGCGTGTATATCCAGTTTTCTGCCGCGCTGAACACATCGGCAATTTTAGCCGTAGAGTTTAGCTTAATGTTTTGCTGATAACCCGATAGGGGAGAAGCCGCTGTTTTTTGCTGCGCAGAGGAAGATATACATAACATTAAGAATAATAACAGCGCAGGGGTGGTGGGTTTCATAGAGGAGTATGATTGAGCGCGAAAAATACAAATTGTTGTGGAATGAAGTTTGCAGGGTAGGTGTATTATTAATGGATTAATACCTTTCGGATTATGAAACAGCAAAACTACGACAACCATATATTTTATTACTGGCCGCATCATTTCTTGTTTTATGGTGCTACGTTGCTGGCTACTGCACTATGTATTTATGGCCTGGTTAAGTATGAGGAGCAACGGCTGCTGTGGGCCGCGCTATGGTTTATAGTAGTGCTTATTACAGGCCTTGCGCTACTAACCCGTCAGCATTACGCCCTGGGCAACCAAAACAGAACCGTGCGCCTGGAGATGCGCCTGAGGTATTATATACTCACCGGCAAGCGGCTGGAAGATATTGAAGCTAAACTCTCTTTTGGGAAAATCGCCGCCCTGCGTTTTGCACCAGATACAGAACTGCCAGCATTGGTAGAACGTGCCTTAAACGAAAAGTTAAGCGCGGATGAGATAAAGAAGAGTATTAAAAACTGGCTTCCGGATACTATGCGCGTTTAATTGTATTCTCTGCTTTCTGTATTCTTTGCAGACTGTCAACTAGAGACTTGTTTCATCCCGATTTTTTATCGGGAGCTGACTTGTATTTAAGGGTCCACATCCACCGACACACTCACCGACTTTAACTCAGCGTGTGCTTTCATTTTATCTACCAAATTGTGTAATGCCTGTTTTACACGCGACAGCTGAGTGGAGTCGAGTGCACTTTTAATCAGTATCTCCCGTATATACAGGTTGTTTATTTTAGATATAAATGGTGTGCCCGGCCCTAATACTTTGCCTGTAACTGTCTTTCGCAATTCGTTAGCCATAAACAGGGCCGCCTGTTCTATGGTGTGTACCTTGCTATGCTTTAGTGTAACCTCTATTACCCGCACAAACGGCGGATACTGAAACTGCCGGCGCATAGCTACTTCCGTCTGGTACATGCGTTTAAAGTCGCTGTTCAGTACATTATATATTACCGGGTGTGCCGGGTTAGATGTTTGTATTACTACTTTGCCCTTTTTGTTTTTGCGCCCGGCCCTGCCCGCTACCTGCATCATTAACTGAAAGGCCCGCTCATGCGCCCTGAATCCCGGAAAGTTAATCAGTTGGTCGGCATTGATAATGCCCACCAGGCTTACATGGTCAAAGTCGAGGCCCTTGGTAACCATTTGTGTGCCTACCAGTATATCTACTTCACGGTTCTCAAATTCGGCAATTACTTTGGCATGCCCGTTTTTGGTTTTCATGGCATCGTAATCTAACCGGGTAACTTTGGCTGTAGGAAACAGTTCTGCAATTTCATCTTCTACTTTCTCGGTGCCCATGCCTACTATATCCAAATCGATAGCACCACAGCTTTTGCATTTGTTCACTACTTTTTCAAAGTAACCGCAGTAGTGGCACTTAAGCTGGTTGCTGAATTTATGGTAAGTAAGGCTTACATCGCAGTTTTTGCATTTGTATACGTGGTTGCAGGTTTTGCAAACCTGGTAGTTGGCAAAGCCGCGCCTGTTCAAAAACAAAATAACCTGCTCCTTATTATTCAGCGCCATGCTTATCTGGTCTATCAGCAGCTCGGTAAAGCTGCCGCGCATGCGCCCCCATTTGGTGTCGTCTTTTATGTTGGCTATCAAAAAGCCCGGCATCTCCAGCCCGCCGTAGCGCTGCATTAATTTTACCAGTCCGTATTTGCCTGTCTCTGCATTGTGCAGCGATTCGGTAGCCGGTGTAGCGGTGCCCAATATCACTTTAGCATCAAACATACCTGCCAGCACAATAGAGGAGTCGCGCGCATTATAGCGCGGTGCAGGGTCCATTTGCTTCATGCTGTTATCGTGCTCCTCATCTACAATTATCAGCCCCAGGTTTTTATAGGGCAGAAAAATACCAGACCGTGCACCCACTACTATTTTGTATTCGCCGTGCAATACCTTATTCCAAATCTCTACCCGCTCGTTCTGGTTAAACTTGCTGTGGTAGATGCCCACCGTGGTGCCGAATATTTTGCGCAAGCGGTTTATTATTTGCGCGGTAAGTGCAATCTCCGGCAACAGGTATAGCACCTGTTTGCCTTCTGCCAGTACCTCCTTTATCTTCTCTATGTAAATATTGGTTTTGCCGCTACCGGTTACGCCATGCAGCAATACCACACTTTTGTGTTGCAGTTGTTCGTTAATCTCAGCCAGCGCCACTTTTTGCGGTTCGTTTAACTCTGGTGAATCTACTTCGGCAGTTTGCATATTGCCCAGCCGCGATACCTCCATTTTAAACTCGGTAAACACATCGCGCTTTACCAGTGCCGATAAAACCGCTGCACTGCTTTTAGATAAGGCCAGCAATTCATTCTTACGTATAAATTTTGTTTTAAGGTGTAGTTGGGTAAAAGCCAAAAGCAACTCTACCTGCTTGGGAGCGCGGGACAAGTCATCATATAAACTCCCCAGCGCTTCATTGTCGCTATACTTTTCGTTTAACTTAACATAAGTTTCGGTGCGCGGTTTAAATTTCTCCTGTATCTCTTCGGATGAGATGGCAATGCTGAGGTTGAACAGGGTTTTTAAAAACGGGTAAACGTTTTTCTTCTTCAGCAGGTCCTGCACCTGAGGTATTTTTATCTCGCCCTGCGCACGCAGCGCCTGCACTATCAAAAACTCATCATCGTTCAGGGTTTCAAAATCACCTTCGTAGCTTTCGTTGTAGCGTATTTTCGTTTCGCTGCTAAGCTTTAGCCCGCTGGGCAGGGCGGCATTCATCACTTCGCCCTCTGTACACATGTAGTAAGTGCTTATCCATTTCCAGAAACGAAGCTGCATTTCGGTTACTATGGCATCTTCCTCGGCAATGGTTTCTATCAGCTTGGCCTCTACTGCAGGTTTTTTGTTGTGTATGGTTTTTACTATGGCCGAGTAAAACCTGTTTTTGCCAAACTGTACAATTACCCGTTGGCCAACTTTAACAAAAGAGACCAGGTCTATAGGCACAGCATAAGTGTATGCCTGTGGCAAAGCAAGGGGCAAAATAACATCTACATAGGTAACTACTGATGACACGCAGCCAAAATAAGAGATAATACTAAATTTGACATTCAAGTTTACGAATGAGAGAGCGCCTTTTGTTTCTGCTGGTATTATGTTCATTAGCTACCCATGCCCAGTATTCAACGGTTAACCAAACAATACCCGATGATGGCTCCACGGTTACATTTCCTATTGTAGTAAGCGGTTTGCCTGCTGTAATAGATACCTCTTTTGGCCTGGAGCAGGTATGCCTGAACATGACGCATCCGTATGATGATGATATGGAGGTAAAACTGCAATCGCCCGATGGCACTGTGGTGCTTCTGTTTAGCCATGTAGGCGGCGATGGCGATAATTTTGCTGCTACCTGCCTGCGCGAGGACGCTGCTACCAACATTGCCGGCGGCAGCGCACCATTTACGGGCAACTATAATGCTATGGGAGATATGGGCTTGTTTAACAATGGACAAAACCCCAATGGCACGTGGCTATTAATTGTGCACGATACGTATGCCTTTGCCGACCAGGGCTACCTGCAGGGATGGGGGTTGGCTTTTGGCAATAACCCGGCACGGCCGTTTAGTTTTATGTCTTCTAACCTGCCAATTATTAAAATAAACAGCCATGGCCAGGGTATACCCGATAACCCTAAGGTAGAAGCAGATTTTACTATTATAGATAATGGCCCCGGTATGCGCAATTATGTAAGCGATACCGTTTTTAGCTACACCGGAAAAATTCTGGTAGAGCAACAGGGTTACTCAGGCCCATTTTACCCCAAGAAAAATTACGACATAGACCTGATAGATAGTGCGCAGAATAAAGTAGATGCACCCCTGCTGGGCATGCCCACCGAAAACGACTGGATACTGAAGGCTGAATACCTGGATATAAGCTTGATGGCTAACCCACTTACCTACGAAATGTGCCGCCGCATGGGCAACTATGCACCACGCACCCGCTATTGCGAGGTGGTAGTAGATGGTGATTATGTGGGGGTGTATAGCCTTACCGAAAAAGTAAAGCGCAACAGCAACCGGGTAAGCATTGCTAAACTAAACCCGGAAGATACTACCGGCGCCGAACTTACCGGTGGTTATATTATAGAGATGAACATTAACGGCGACCCACCGGCATGGACATCGCAATACGAGGCCATCAACCATGCCACACATAACCACAACGTAGAGTTTAAAGAGGTATACCCCAAGCAGGATGAAATTGCCCCACAGCAGCACGCTTATATCAAAGGCTTTGTAGATAGCTTCGAAAACTCCTTGATGCGCAACACTACCGACCCGCACACCTGGCGCAAAATAGCCGCAGAAAAATCGTTTATCGATTTTCAGATAGCCAATGAGTTTAGCGCTAACTACGATAGTTATGGGCGGAGCACGTATTTGTATAAGGAGAAGGTAACCGATGGCAATAAACTGCACATAGGCCCCAGCTGGGATTACGACCGCGCCTTTGCCGATGGCACTACACAGGGTTGGGTTTGGGAGCTAACCCACCAGGGCTGGCCTTTTCCTTTTTGGTGGAGCACGCTTAACAGCGATTCGGTTTATCAAAAGAAACTTTGGTGCCGCTGGACGACTTTGCGTATGAACACACTGAGCAATGATTCTTTTATGGCCTTTATCGATTCTACACATGCACTTATTGCCGAAGGCGCCGCACGTAACTTTGAGCGCTGGCCCGAGTTGGGCGTAACCAGTTACGATGCATCAGTTGACCGCATTAAAACATTTGTAACCGACCGGCTAAGCTGGATGGATGCCAACATACTACCGCATGGTGCTACGCTGCCACAAATTGCCTTAAGCGATACTGCATCGTGCACCAGCTTTGCATTTGGCCTAAACGATGATAGCTTGTTGCACTACCGGTGGAACACCGGCGATACAGTGGCTTATACTTTGGCTTTAAACACCGGCAACTTTACGGTAACTGTAAAAGATGGTTATGGTTGCTCAGCCACCGCTTCGGCCAATGTGGTGGTTTATCCTGTGCCTGATGCTGCCTTTACCAGCACGCAGGTATCTGCCTTCAATTATGCTTTTACACCTGCTGATACAAATAACACAACATATGCATGGCAATTTGGCGATGGCGGAAGTTCGAACCTGCAAGCACCTCAGCATACATATGCCGACACAGGCAGCTATACTGTTCTGCTTACCGTTACAGATACCAACGGATGTAATGCCTCATTAAATAACACTATCCATGTTTCAGTTGCATCTGGTATAGCTGACAATTATGCAGGGGGCATCAAAATTTATCCCAATCCATTTCATGATTATTTCGAAATACAGCTGTCTGATTTAAATCAGACCGCCACTATACAGGTAAAAGATATAACCGGTAGGGTAGTAGCCCATGAAAAAATCAATGCATCAACTGCAAGAATTGAAACTGCTAATCTTAATGCAGGAGTATATTTTGTTGAAGTTCAACATGCAAACGGCATCACTAATATGTTTAAAGTATCCCGTCAATAGCAGGTGCCGGACTTTAGCCCGCTATCAATTAGATATTCCGCTTATCACTATACCGTTGATTTTAATCAACGGTATAGTGTCACTCTATTACCGGATGCCTTTTAAACTCTTTGGTTTCGTCAAATAGCTTGCGGTAGGTAATATGCCGCTTGGCAAGTTTAGCGCCGAGGATTTCGCAGGTGCGTATCATGCGGGTATTAAAATCGCCCACCCATACCAGCTCAATTTCATCCCAGCGGTTTTTGCTGCGCACCACATCATCGGCCGCCATTACTATAGCGCCTTCTATGCCTTTTTTCTGGTGCTCGGGCACTACCCCGAATATGATACCGAATATTTTGCGGTTGGTTTTATCAAATGTTTTATACCACAAAAACTTAAGCAGCCCCCACAGGTTCAGGTTGCCGTGCACGTGCTTAAACCAGCCGTTCAGCTCGGGCAGCATTATAAATATGGCTATAGGCTCACCTTTATAGTAAGCAAACCACGCCAGGTAATCTATCATCACCGGTTTAAAACTCTGAAACAGTTTTTCGGCCTGGTCTACACTCATCTCTTTAAAGTTGGGTAGAAATTTCCAGGTGCGGTTATATACGCTGGTAAAGTCGGCAGCGTATTCTTTTATCTTGTCTTTTTCTATATGGCGGTAAGTGTAATCGGGGTTTTTGCGTAACCTGTCTATTATGGCCTTGTAGCGTTCGGGGCGCGGCTCATTTACACCTATGCCATAGCTGTATTGCTGGAAGTAGTCTTTAAACCCGTAGTTCTCAAACAATGCTTTGTAATACGGCGGGTTGTAATTCATTTGGTAAGTAGCCGGCGTAAACCCTTCTACCAATAAGCCCCACCAGGCATTACGCTCACCAAAGTTGACCGGACCATCCATGGCTTCCATACCCCGTGCCTGCAGCCAGGCTTTGGCGGTATCAAAAAGCAGGTTAGCGGCCTGCTGGTCGTTTATACATTCAAAAAAGCCGCAGCCACCTGTTGGCTGGTCTTCGGCGTGGCTGGTGCGGTGGTTTATAAAGGCCGCAATTCTACCTATGGTTTTATCGCCATCCGTCAGTAGCCAGCGGGCACATTCTCCATGTTCAAAATACTTGTTTTTGGCAGGGTCAAATACTTTGCGCAGGTCTTGCACCAGCGGGGCAATCCACTGGCTATCGCCACTATATATAGTAAAAGGGAGCCTGAAAAATTCCTTCTCGGTTTGCGGGCTTGCTACATCTATAATCTTCATCACCACTGTGAAATTAAGCGTGCTTTTTTGTTTTCAAAATTTTACGTTAAAACGAATTATTCGCTTCAATTAAACGCCTATTCAAACGTCTTGTAGGATGCTACCATATTCAAAATGCTACAATTTCAAATAAGTATGACTTTCAATCAATTGAATTAATCTTCTTTTG
>DATGXP010000442.1:0-10343 GCA_035298845.1 Chitinophagales bacterium | reverse complement strand
TTTAAGGTATAGTTTTGAGGTATGTATATTTCCTGCACGCGGCGGGCCTCTAAAAAAGCAGCAAGCGCGTTGCTATTGTGCCCGTGAAACAAATCGATATACAGGTTTGTCAGTGTTTTAGAAAAGCGGTTTTTGATGATAGCCAGAGCCTCGTTAAACTCTGCGCCGGCAAGTGCTTTAATGCGCTTTTTGGGTGAATAAAACAACAACTCAGTGATAGAATCTGACTGGTATTCGCAGTACACCAAACATACGCTGACCTCGTGTCCATCGTTTTTGTTTAAAGCCAGCTTTAAAGTGTTAAGCGACTCTACCTGAAAATCGGTAGGTATTAGTATTGTCTTTTGCATAAACCACAGTTTGATTTTTACTATGGTGCAAAACTGTAGTGCCGCTATTAGGGCCGCTTAAGAGCCACATTAGAATGAGATTAGGAAATGCAAAAGCAGATTGGGTTATGGCTTAACGGCTACCGGCAGATTTATTTGCACGGTAGTGCCCCCATTGGCAACGGAAGTTACCTGCAAAGTGCCATGGTGAAGCCTGATGATATTGCGGGCAAGCGGAAGGCCAATACCATACCCTTCGAAAAGCCGTGTGTTGGATGCCCGGAAAAAGGGGTCGTATATAAATTGTATGTCCTCCTGGGGGATACCTACACCTACATCTTTTACTACAACAATTACCTGGTTGTTGCCGGCGGCAATGCTAACAGTTACCGGCTTATTGTGAGAATATTTACAAGCGTTGCTCAATATGTTGGCCAGGGCCAAATGCAGCAATTGCCTGTTGCCCATTACCTTTAGCTTGTAAGGGTCATCCGGAAAAAGGCTTGAATCGATGGCGACCTGGTTAGCAGGGTTTAATCTGTCCAGGGTTTGCTTTACCTCCCAAATCAGTTCATCAGTGCGCAACAACTCGAAAGCAGGTTTTTTATCGCTGTACCCTGTACGGGCCAAAAACAATAACGACTTCGTTATCTGGTCGAGCCTTTCGGCCTGCGATAATATCTTTTTTAATGCCTGCTGGTATTCTTCGGGCTGGCGGTCTTTCAGCAAAGCCACATCGGCTTCACCTATTATGGTGGTAAGCGGAGTACCCAACTCGTGCGATGCATTGCTTACAAAGTTCTTCTGCGTTTCGAAGGCTGTTTCTATACGGCTTAACAAATCATTGAAGGTAGATACCAACTCGCTCACCTCGCTGTTATTATCTACTTCAGATAAGCGCAAATGAATATTATCGGTACTTATCTGTTTTACATTGCCGGTAATGCGTTTGATGGGGTCGAACACATGGCGCGAAAAATACCAGGAAAGGTAAGTGGTAAGCAAGGCAATAAAGAACATACCATACAACAGTACATTGCGCAAAAAAGATAAGTGGTGCGAGGTGTAATAGTTATCGGCCGATACAATTACCACGTAGGGCTGGTTATTGTGCAGGTATTTAATACCGGTGTAAAATGTTTCGCCGTTTTTTAAAGTGGCTTTACCATCGGCCAGAGCCTGTACTACAAAATCTGATTGTATACCCAGGCGCTCTGCCTGTGCTATAAGTGTATCGTTGCCGGCAGCACTTAAAATATACTCTCTCTCATCCGACAATCGCTCCAGGTGTTGATTTCGTATAGCCATCACTGCATCGGCATTCAGGCGGTCGGTTTCAAAATTGTATTTGGCCGCTATAGTTGCGCGGGTTTCGAGCCGTTTGTAAAAATCAATATAGGAGTATGTATTTTGAAAGTAGTAAACCGCACCGCCAAACAGCAGCACTATCAGCACATTGCTGATGAACAAAACCAGGGCTATGCGTGTGCGCGTACTCATGTTTCTTTTAATACATAGCCCATACCTATTACTGTATGTATCAGCTTGTTGGTGCTATCTGTATCTATTTTTTTACGCAGATAGTTAATATATACATCTACCACATTGGTGCCCATGTTAAAGTGAATATCCCAGGCACTCTCCAGCAAATCTACCCGCGAAAGCACCCGGCCTTTATTTTTTATAAGCACCAGCAGCAACCGGTACTCGGTAGCAGTAAGTGAAATAACTGTTTTATTACGGGTTACGGTTTTAGCTTTATCATCTACCACTAAATCGGCAATGGTATATACATCCTCTGTATTACTGCGTACATCGGCAGTGGTATCGGTACGGCGTATTAGCGCCTTTATGCGCGCATTCAGTTCTACAAACTTAAATGGCTTTACGAGGTAATCATCTCCGCCCATATCAAGCCCCAATGCAATGTTTTCGGCAGTACTAAGGGCTGTAAGAAAAAGAATAGGGGTGTGTATGCCCGCATTACGTATATCACGGCATACATCCAGCCCGTTTTTACCGGGCAGCATTATATCCAGGATTATCAAACCAAAGGGCTGTTCTACTGCCAGTTTGTATCCTGCTGAACCATCAAATGCAAGGGTAACTTCAAAGCCTTCTTCAGCCAGTCCTTTTCTAATAAAGTCAGCTACATTTACCTCATCCTCTATCAAAAGAATTTTTTTTGTGCCCGACATACTTTGCAAGTATACAAACTATTGCACGTATGGTATATTTAGCCTACCACCTTCGAGTTATAGGCTGTGTAAATAAGCACCGCGTTTACTATTATGTAGATAGCCAGAATCACGTTTCCGAAAATGCGGTTGAATTTTTCTGCACCATCTCCATTTCCTTTTTTAATCATGCGCAAGGTGTGCACCGAGGAGGCAATGACCAGAAAAATATAGAACAAGGTTATACCATGCAGGGTATCTACCAGGGTAAAGCTGTTGCTTTCGGGCAGGGCAGAATCAATAATGTACTTATTGCCCACCACAGCAAACAAAGAACCCACGCTTAGTGCCAGCCGCGAATCCATGTTATCGCTATGGATGTAGAAACACACACAGGCAATAAGAAAAGAAATATACATGCCTAAAAATAATTTGAAGAACAATTGCCAAGAATCGCGGTGCACTACCATGGTTACCCGGTATACGCTGTAAACAGCCCTTGGCGAAGAAAGGCTGGGGTCGCCAAAACCGGTTTCGTATACTTTATTTTCAGTTACAATATTAAAACTATCTTTCTCCCACTCGGTTAAAAACCACTTGCCATAGTGCTCTCCTTCTCTATCTGCGGTAAATATCAACTGGCTGGAATCGTACATTGAATTCTCGATAGAAAATCTGAGCCTTTGCTGGTCGAAAGGAAAATAACTGATTTTCCAGGTGCCCTTCATTACACACTCCAGCTTCATCAGTACATAAATAGTTCCGTCTTCCAGTGTATCGATAGTGGCGTATGATTTTTGAAAAGACTTTGCCATGGGTACTTCCAGGTTGCGCATAAAATCGAACTCGGAGCGCTTGTATTTAAGCCACAGCCACAGGTTGACAGAGTATTCTTTATCCCTGAAATCTACATCGTGTACGCTGGTGATGTAGATGCCCACCTTTACAGTATCAGGAGCAACTACTTTAGTGGTATCCTGCGAGAGGGCCGCATTAGTGCAGATTACAAGGAGCAAAAACAATAACTTCTTCATGGGGTTGATTTAAAATATGGACAAACAAAAACTGAGCCTGTTTATTTCAACCTGCTATATATTAAAGTATTCATAGTATTTTGCATCAGCTCAAAACAATGGTTACCTACAACATTTTCAGATTATCGCTGCGGCGGTCGGTAGTTTTTATTACCGGCACCGTGTTGTTTGGGTTGGGCATTTGGTGGCTAAACAGCCTGCCGGGGCTATACAATTTCTGGCAGGGGTATGTAATAGATAGCGACATTGGCACTTTTTTTTGCGAATACACCGATATGAGCAAGATAATACGCCAGCCCATCAATACCTTCAGCAATATAGTTTACCTGCTGCCAGGGCTGGCCATTTTGCGCCGCGGCTGGAAAGACCAGGGCCGGCACGATAGATACAACCTTGTATCGGCTAACCCATTCTACAGCATTACCCTGGGGGGCATTCTGCTTTATATTTTCTGCGCCAGTACATTTTTTCATTCGTCGCTTATAGGGTTTGCCAGCAAACTCGATTTTTCGGCAGTATATTCTCTTTCGCTATTCCCGCTCATGTATTTCAGCCACCGGGTTTGGCTATTGGTAATAGGAGTGCCCTCGAATGTAAAGCATACCAAGAGTACTGTTACCGTTATTACGGTTGCCTCGGTGCTGTATATACTGCTTACTTTCTTTTTACCGCACGGCACCGAGAACTATGTGGTGCTAAGTATTATTGTAGTGATAGCCATATTTGGTTTTGTAGTAGAAACGCGCGACCGCGGACGGACTAACCACCGATACCTATTGGTAAGCATAGGCTGCATTGCCATGGCGGTAATGTGGTTTGCTTTTGATATTTATAAAATACTTTGCGTGCCCGATAGCTATATACAGCCGCACTCGCTATGGCATTTGTTTGCCGGCATATCGGTGTTTTACTTTTACATGTATATACGGAGTGAGAAGAACAGGATATGATGTTGCACAATTCCACTTACCCTTGAACGACGAACTCCTTAAGTTTTCTTACTGAATTAAAAACCGTTTACTTCGCGCCCTAATCTCAACCCTGAAACTATGTTTCGTTTTTTACCTCTAGCAGTTATTTTTTTGATGGCATCGTGCGTATCGCTGCCTAAGAGCTTTCAAACCAAAGATGAAGTAATTGCCGTAGGGCCGGGGCCGGAGGATATGATAGTGGATACTATTACCGAAGAGACGCGCATACTTATAAGCTGTAACCAGCGCCGCGATGGAAAAACAGACTACGGCGAAATTGAGGCTTACTACCCTGCTACTGGTGCCAAACGGATACTAAAGCGCATTAACGAACCGGAAGGACTTATTTTTAATCCGCATGGCATTGACCTGGTAAAGCTGAATGCTAAATGGCCATCGCCTACTACCGACCTGGTGCTGCTGGTAGTAAACCACGAGCACACCAAACACATTAACTCTATACTCCGCTACCATGTATTGAAAGATGAACTGGTGTTTATTAATAAAATAGTGGATAGTCTTATTTATTCGCCTAATGCTGTAACGGGTTTTACCGATGGCACTATACTGGTAAGCAACGACCTGAAAAAACAACGCAGCGTAAGTGAGCTGATATTTAAAGTAAGAAAGGCACAGGTTGTATACTGGGATGGTAAAAAGTGCAGTTTAGCCAGCGATGAAAAATTTTGCTACACCAATGGCATTACCATTAAAGACAATAAAAAAGTATACCTGGCCAGCACTATGCAAAACAAGGTATGGCAGTTTGATTTTGATAACGGCCGCTTGATAAACAAACAAGTAGTAGGTAAAGTGTATGGGGCCGATAACATACGCTTTGATGGTAACGACCTGCTGGTGCCGGGGCACCTACGGTTTCTTAAGTTTATTAAGCACGTAAAAGATTCTGCCCACTACTCTCCTACTACGGTTTACCGTATTAATCCGGCTACTAAAAAAACTACGGTGGAATATTACGACAGCGGCGAACAACTAAGCGCCGGCTCTACTGCGCTGATATATGGCAACTACATATACGTGAGCGGGATTTTTGACGGCAAGATGGTGAGGAAAAGATTGACTAAATGACAGATTTACGGATTTACAGTTAAGCAGTTATTATACTGTCATTAAGCTTGAAAAAATGACAGACATTTAACTTGTGGCACAAGCCTTGACAAATAAGCAAAAAACGAAAAAATATAGCATGGAAAAAGGTAACATTTCAGTTTCGACGGAGAACATTTTCCCTATCATCAAAAAGTTTCTTTACAGTGAGCAGGATATTTTTCTGCGTGAGTTAGTGAGCAATGCCGTAGACGCAACCACCAAGTTGCAAAAGCTGGCCAAAATGGGCGAGGTACAAGGTGAGGTAGGCGAATTGTATATAGAAGTGCTCCTTGATAAAGAAGCCAAAACCCTTACCATCCGCGACCGCGGTATTGGTATGACTGCCGAAGAAGTAAAAAAGTATATAAACACCATAGCACTTTCGAGCGCCGAGGAGTTTATTAAGAAGTTTGAAAGCAGCGATAAGGCAGGAATTATCGGGCATTTTGGCCTTGGTTTTTACTCCGCCTTTATGGTAGCAGACACAGTTGAAATTTTTACCAAAAGTTATAAGCCTGAGCCAGCTGCACACTGGACCTGCACGGGCAGCACTGAGTTTGAACTACAGGCCACAGAAAAAGCCGACCGTGGTACGGATATAGTGTTGCACATAAACGATGAGTCGAAAGATTACCTGGAAGAATACAAGATAAAGGATATTCTGGAAAAGTATTGTAAGTTCTTGCCTATTAATATCCGGTTTGGTACCGAAGAAGTGGAAACAGAAGAAAAAGATGCCGAAGGCAAGCCGGTAATGCAGATAGCGCCGCGCGTTATTAATAATACTACACCGGCGTACATTAAAGCACCTGCCGAACTAAAGGATGCGGACTACACCAAATTCTACAACGAATTATACCCGTTCAGCGAGCCGCCTCTTTTCTGGATACACATCAACACCGATTATCCGTTTAACCTGAAGGGTATATTATATTTCCCTAAATATAAACCGAACACAGATCTAAATCGCAACAAGGTTCACTTGTATAGCAATCAGGTATTTGTTACTGATGCTGTAGAGCAGATAGTGCCGGAGTTTTTGACGCTACTACAGGGCGTAATTGACTCACCGGATATCCCTTTGAATGTATCGCGCAGTTACCTGCAGGGCGACCCTAACGTAAAGAAAATATCGACCCATATAGTAAAGAAGGTGGCCGATAAGTTGCTTGAAATATTTAACAATGACAGGCCATCGTTTGAGCAAAAGTGGGAGAGCCTGGCACTCTTTGTTAAGTATGGCATGCTTAGCGATGATAAATTTTATAACGCTGCGCAAAAGTTTTGCCTGTATAAAACCACCGAAAACAAGAGCTACACCTTTGATGAACTGAAGGAACACACGCAAGCACTACAAAAGGACAAAAACGGCAAGCTGGTGCAGTTATATAGCACCGACCCCGAGATACAACATACCTACATTCACAACGCACAGAAATACGGTTATGAGGTCCTTCATCTGGATTCGTACATAGACCAGCACTTTATACAGTTTTTAGAAAGCAAACACACTGATGTAACGTTTAAGCGTGTAGATGCAGATACATTGAATAAGCTGATTGAGAAAGACGAAGAGGCTGCATCGGTGCTGAGTAAAGAACAGGAAGAAAAGCTGAAAGAATTATTTACCGGCATAATAGATAACAAAAATGCGCAGGTGGAATTGAAACCATTGGCGCCTGCAGAAGTGCCTGTGCAGATTACCCGAAGCGAATTTATGCGCCGCATGAGCGACATGAGCCGCACCGGAGGCAGCCAGTTTGCCTTTATGGGTCAAATGCCTGACCAGATGAGTGTGGTGGTAAACAGCAACCACCCATCGGTAAAAAGAATACTTGATGAGAACAACACGGGCCATGCCCGCCAGTTGTATGACCTGGCGCTGCTGGCGCAAGGTATGCTTAAAGGAAAAGCACTTACTGACTTTATACACCGCAGCGTAGATGAGTTGAGTAAGTAATTGACTAATGATTATTGGTGATTGTTCATTGAACAGCCCTGTTACATTATAATGTAGCGGGGCTGTTTGTTTAGGTAGCCAAGCGGATTAACGAGCCTCTTAAAATACACTTATAAAACGGATTTCATATTACTTAAATGGGTTTCGGATAGTATATTCCTTAGGCTTCAAATTTGCCGTGTAGTTCTTTACAAACAGGTAGTTGAACACCGGGTTAAAGTACTTTACATAACCATACATAGCCGAAGGTACAGCGCCTATGGTACTTTTAATTTCGGGAGCCGTGCGGCCAAAATGAAGGGTTTCTACCCTGCTATCGATGCCTGCCTTTAGCATATCGTACATCATGTGCTGGTACATGTGTATAGGCTTGCACTGCTCATGGTCCATACCGGTGTAGTGCACCTCCATACGTTTGCCAAAACAAAAAGAAGATATAAAGCCAATCATTTTCCCTTCTCTGAAATAACCATACAGGTTGTAGTTATCGGGCAGCTGTTCTTTTTGGGTACGGAAAAACTCCTTATTCAGTTCGGCCAGCTTAAAGTCAGCGTTACGCATTACATTATTATACAAACGGTAAATATCGTCCTGGTTGGCCGCAATCTCGGTAGCGCTCATGTTCCTGGTTTCTACCCCCGCATCGCCACATAATGTAAATACCTTTTTAGCCCTTACCCTGTACTTAGAAGAAAGTGAATTAAGGTAATCGTCGAAATTCTTCCACTCTGGCCGCAGCTTAATACTCATGTCACTCTCTACTGTAATTTCGTGGTAACCCAATTTTGCAAAACCGGCGTCAAACTCTGTTTTAGGTGCATACATATCCGACACCAAAACGGCTTTAATATTTCCTTCTTTCACCAGGTCATTAATTACTTTGCGCACAACTTTAGCGCGGGTGGTTTTATCTATATCACTGTTGAAATAGAAGCCGTTTTCGCCCGTCATAAACACATTGCCGCTAACCAATAGCCGCACGTTTACCATGTTCAGCAGCTTTTCGGTAATAGCCTTGGCAGCCGCCATTACGCGGTTACCCTCTTTAAACTCAGGAAAATAATTGATAAGCTGGTTGGCATGAAACATAACCACCTGAAAATACAAAGCGCCCACCGTTACATCATTACGCTTAACCAGCACATACCTAAACTGCATTTGATCACTATTCACCACCTCTATCAACTTAAGGCTTTCGTGCTGCATCAGCACATTGTGGGCGGGTATATGTTTGTTCCACTGCAGCTCGCCCAGTTTTTCGATACTATCGAAAACGGATACAGAAAAGTCTTTTATAGATTCGCACTCTGCCTGGGCAGAACATCGGTATGGCACAGCTATATCCACTAATTAGTTTTCAACTTAGACGAACAAGATTCAAAAAAATTTCATCAGACAAAAAGAGCCGCGTTTTTGGTCGCGGCCCTAATAAAACACTTACAATAAGCTACTTAACAACACTCAACTGCTTGGTTTTTACTATTCCACCCACATTCAGGCTATACAAATAATTGCCCGGCTGCAGTTTGGCTGTATTATACACTGTTGAGTTAAAACCGTTGTTACCTGTTGCCTGAATTTCATCTACCAGCTTTCCGGTTAGGTCATATACTTTCAATTCAACTTTGGTAGCTGCCGGCAAATAGTAGGTGATGCGGGTTTCGTTGTTAGCCGGATTGGGCATAGCATCGTACAATTGCGCAGTACTAACAAACCCTTCTACCGATTTTGGGTCATCTATAGCCGTAGGGGCCGGTTCCAGTATTGTGCTATCCAGCACCATATCTTCATCGCCTTGCTGATAGATGAGGTAAGAGAAATAAACCAGCATCATTTCATCGGTAGTAGACTCTCCGGCATGCACATTTTGCGGCGGGCTGCTAGGGTTGTGAGGGTTATTAGCAGTGTTGTCATAAGTGGCTACACCATAAAACGTGCTGCCCTTAGGAAAAAAGATAAGCTTTTGAAAGGTGTAGAAACCCTGCCAGTGAAAATCCCAATCATTTATCCGGATAAAAGGAATGGTATCGCCTGCCGGTGTTTTACCAAATACCAGCCAGTTTTTGCAGAGCAGGTGGGCATGGGGTGCTACATTCAACAAAGACACCCCTTGTATAGGATAGCTCGTTGGTATAGTGTACTCCGTATGAAACGTTTTGCTCGAGTTAGCTGGTATAGATAATGGGCCATCTGTCATAGACATGCCGTGGTTTAATGGCGGCTGAATAAAAACCGGACGCAACGCAGCGGTGCTTAGCTTTATATTAAGTTTTGTGCTATCTGTTTTGCCGGCACTGCCTGCAGGGTAGTGAATTTGTAATACAAGGCGTGAGTTTTTGTGCAGCGTTACCCCCATACCGTTAGGATATATACTTGGCATTTGTCCGGGTACCCAGCCACCTACCAGGGCTGCATTGTTTACACCAGGGCCACCAAAACTGGTATAGCCAGGCTCGGGTGTATTATTATCTAACAGCAACGATTGCTGCGAAGAGGTAGTATCTTCATAAATAAGAATGTGGTGAACTATAGACGGGTTACCGGGTATGGCTTCTACAGCCGTCATAAACTGGTCTTGTGAAAGGTTGGTAGGTATGGTAAAGCACTGGTAAAGGTCGTAATTAACATTAGCCGGTACTGTAAAAGCTGGAATTTGAATAACCATGTCCACACCATTCAATAAAGAACCGTTGTTGTATACCGGTGGTGCAGGTGCATTGGCCGTATCACCGGCTGGTGTACCACCGCTAACCCAGGCATTT